>NZ_JBMERN010000084.1:0-16582 GCF_049310965.1 Loktanella sp. DJP18
GACCCCCAAACTGCGTGTTCCACGCGATGATGGGCAGCCGTTCCACGCGATCGTGGGCGGATTGGCCGACAGTCTGAAGCTACGGTGAGCCTCGTTTTGAGCGAGGGAGCCGAGATGCCAACGGGACGACTGTCAATGCGCCGGATACGAGATGTGCTACGGTTGAAGTATGCTCAGGGGATGAGCGATAGGGCGATCGCCGCCTCGCTTGGCCTTGGAAAGGGAACTGTCGGGGCGTATCTCGGGCGGGCGCGGACAGCGGGTCTAACCTGGCCGCTTCCCGGCGCTCTGTCCGATGACGACATCGAGTTGCTGTTGTTCCCGGCCGCGCCGTCAGTGCCGGACGGGGAGCGCCCTGTGCCCGATTGGTCCCTCGTGGATCGGGAACTGCGGCGCCCGGCGGTCACGCGCGCCCTGCTCTGGGAAGAATATCGTGCGGCCCATCCCTTTGGCTTCGGCTATGCGTGGTTCTGCGAGCATTACGAGGCCTGGAAGGGTCGGGTCCGGCCCACAATGCGACAGACGCATATCGGCGGAGAAAAGGTCTTCGTCGACTTCGCGGGCGACACGGTTGACGTAATCGATCCTGCAACTGGGGAAATCCGGGCGATGAAGCTGTTCGTGGCGGCGATGGGGGCTTCGAACTACACCTACGCTGAGGCCGTGACGTCCGAAAGCCTCGAGGACTGGATTGGCGCGCACGTTCGAATGTTTGCCTTTCTGCGCGGCGTGCCGAAGGTCGTGGTGCCGGACAACCTGAAGTCGGCGGTGTTCAAGGCGGATCGTTTCGATCCGGGCCTGAACCGGACCTATGCCGAGATGGCCAGCCATTACGGCACGGCGATCCTGCCGGCGCGTCCTTACAAGCCGCGCGACAAGGCAAAGGTGGAAGTCGCCGTGCAAGTCGCGCAGCGCTGGATTCTCGCGCGGCTGCGCAATCTGCGCTTCTTCTCACTGGCCGATCTGAACGCCGCGATCCGGCGGCTGCTGGACGAACTGAACGTGCGCGTCATGCGCGGCTATGGTGCCAGCCGTGCCGATCTCTTCGCCACGATTGACCGGCCGAACCTCCAGCCGCTGCCGCCGGAGCCTTACACGTTCGCCCGCTGGAAGCGCGCCCGCGTCGCGCCCGACTATCACGTCGAGGTCGACAGTTCGTGGTATTCCGTGCCGTTCGGGCTGATCCGGCAAGAGGTCGACGTCCGGGTCTGCGGCGCTGTGGTCGAGATCTTCCACAAGGGGCAACGGGTTGCCAGCCATCCGCGCTGCCCTGGCCGACGCAGCCACGTTACGGTTCCAGAGCACATGCCTTCGTCCCACCGTCGCCATGCGGAATGGACGCCGGCCCGCGTGTTGGCGCAGGCCGAAAAGCTCGGTCCGTCGGTGGCGGCATTTTGCGAGGCTGTGATGGCCGACCGCCCCCATCCCGAGCAGGGCTTTCGAAGCTGCCTTGGCGTTCTGGCGCTGGCCAAGAGCCATGAGCCTGCCCGCATCGATGCCGCCTGTCGGCGTGGACTATCCATTCGGGCCCGTTCCGTCGCCTCCATCAGATCGATCCTGAAGAACGGGCTCGACACTGCCTTCCTCGAAGAAGACCCCGAACAGCTTCCTCTCCAGCACCCGAACATCCGCGGACAGGGCTATTATCATTAAAAGGAGATCCCACCTTGCTGATCCATCCCACTTCCGAGCGCCTGATCGCCCTCGGCTTCACCGGCATGGCCAAGGCGCTGGACGAACAGCGTCACGCCCCGACCACCTTCGACGGCCTCAGCTTCGAAGAACGGCTGGGCCTTTTGGTCGATCGGGAAGCCGCCGAACGAGACGCCAAGCGACTGACAGCCCGCCTCAAGTTCGCCGCCCTGCGCCAGGCCGCCTGTGTCGAGGATATTGACCTGCGCACCCCGCGCGGCATCGATCGCGCCGTCATGGCTCACCTAGTCGATGGCGCATGGATCGGGCGCCACGAGAACCTGCTCATCACCGGCCCGACTGGTCTGGGAAAAAGCTGGGTCGCCTGCGCGCTCGGCCACAAAGCTTGCCGCGACGGCCGCGCCGTCGCCTACCATCGGGTGGGGCGTCTCTTCGAGGCCCTCGCCATCGCCAGAGGCGACGGCCGACACGCCCGGATGCTCAAAGTGCTCGCCAGGACCGACCTGCTCATTCTCGATGGCTGGGGCCTTGCCGTCCTGACCTCACAGGAGCGACGGGACATGCTGGAGATCCTCGAGGACCGACACGGCCGTGGCTCCACGATCGTCACCAGCCAGCTTGTCTTATCCTGAACTCGGCTCTTGGGGTATGAAGGAGCCACTGCCCACCACACCATTTATGGTGGGCAGTGGCGGCGGTTAGATCGCAATCAGCTGGGTCGTGATGGACCGTTCGGGAGTTTGATCAGCCGCCGTCTTCACCAAGGGCCTGAACGGATACGCGTGATTAAGCCACGCATGACAAGCATAGGACATGGCGAAGATGACAGATCATACCATTGGCGTGGACATTTCCAAATCCCATCTGGACGTGTTCCGGCTGGAAGATGGAGCGGCGCAGCGCTTCGATAATTCGGCTGGGGTATTTCGCGCTTTGGCCAAATGGCTGGGCAAGGCCCCGGTTGCACGGATCGTTTTTGAGCCGACGGGGCCGTATCACAAGGCCTTCGAGGCGGCGCTTGGCGAGAAGTTTCCTTTGGTCAAGGTGAACCCGCTGCAAGCGCGCCGGTTCGCCGAGGCGCACGGAACCCGTGCCAAGACCGATGCTGTCGATGCCCGGATGCTGGCGCGCATGGGGGCCGCGTTCGGCCTTGAACCCCAAGCGCCATTTTTCAAGGAAACCCTTGTTCTCAGGGAGCTGCACGTTTCGCGCGCCGGATTGATCAAGGATCGCACGAGATTGCGCAACCGTGCCCAAACCCAGGATATCGCTATCCTGAAACGTCAGACCAAGGCGCGGCTTACCCAGGTGGAACGTCATGTTGTCGAACTGGACGCCGAAATTGCAGCACTGATCACGGCAGGGCATATCACTGCACGCAACCGCGATATTCTGTGCTCCATGCCGGGGATCGGCGCTGTGACGGCCGCCGCCATGCTGACCCTGATGCCGGAGATCGGCACGCTTGAACGCAAACAGGTGGCAAGCCTGGCTGGTCTCGCGCCCATCACACGCCAGTCTGGTCAGTGGCAGGGCAAGGCTTTCATTGGAGGCGGGCGAAAACCATTGCGCGATGCTCTCTATATGCCCGCATTGGTCGCCATGCGCCACAATCCGGATCTCAAGGCCAAATACGAACACCTGCGCAGCGCGGGAAAACCCGCCAAGGTCGCCATCGTCGCCGTCATGCGCAAGCTCATCGAAACGGCGAATGCGTTGGTCAAAGCTGATCGCACGTGGACCCAAAAAACCGCTTGATCAAGACGGATACTCCGGGTCGAACACTGGCACGACGCCATCGGCGATCCAACACTGGCCGACGCCATTCTGGACCGGATCGTCCACAATGCCCATCGTCTGCCCCTCGCCGGAGAAAGCATGCGGAAGCGCGCCGCCACGATGAAACCGCTTGACCCAACGGGTCGAGCCTGACTCCATGCACCAGTCGGCCAGACTGCCCGAGGCGTGGAATGGCTGCCCACGATGCCGTGGAACCGATGCCCATCTTCCGTGGAATACGCACCCAAACCAACGTGGTGGAAACTCATATAAGCCGGCTGCGGGCCAAAGTCGACAAGCCGTTCGACGCCGACCTGATCAAGACAGTGCGCGGAGTCGGTTACCGAATCGAGGAATGACCCGCCTGTGCGAAGTGCTGCGCGCCAGTCCGATGTTCTCAATCCGGTTTGAGCTCCAGTTGATGAAACAGATGACGTACGATTGGCTAAATCGCTGTTTGTAAGGCCTCGGCATTGACGACGCCGCATAGGTTGCGTCGGAGATGTTTCGCCATTTCTGGGACCTTGCGTTTAGTCTTTGAAGCGACGTGACACTGCCGAAACGGCCACCACGATTAAAAGGACCCTCGGTGGCCTTCCCTAACACGTCAACGATCCGAACACCGGGCTTCGGTCATTTCATTATTCACGAAGTGCCGACCCTGACGATGCTGACCTGGACCGTGGGGTACAATTATCCAGATTTCTGACCGGAACTGTTCCTGTCGCTGGCGTTTTGTACCTCTTCGCGCACCTGACCCCAAGTGATCAAGGCGAACACAACGGTGCCGCCGAACACATTGCCCAAAAACACCGGGATGAAGAAGCCGAACACGGCTGCCATCAGACCCATTTCGCCAATCAGCAGCAGATATGCCATCTCGACTGAACCCGCGATGATATGTGCAAACCCACCGGCGGCGATCAGCCATGTCATTATAATGATGATGAAAAAGTTGTCTTGTTCGCCCGCCGCCATCATCCAGACGAGTGCTGCGATGAGCAGACCCGCTGGCACTGCCTTGGCAAAGCCGACCCATGCTCCATGCCCCGTCGCACGTTGGCTGATTTCAGTAATACTGACCAGCATTTCAGGCTCGAACGTGGGCATGAAGGCGATGAACGCGGCCGCAATGAAGCACCCGATGACGTTGGCACTTAGCACGATTCCCCACAGACGTGCCACGCGCCACAGTTTGTAAAGGCTGGGGTTTGCGAACACCGGCAGCACGGTGGTCAGCGTGTTTTCTGTGAACAGCTGCATCCGCCCCAGAATGACAATCAGAAAGCCGAAGGTGTAGCCAAGGCTTTCGACGAGCGGCAGCCAAACGGCGTCGGGCAGGTACGTTTTGAACACTGCCTCGCCAATGACGGAAAAGCTGATGCAGACCCCTGCGGCGATTCCGGACCAGAACAGCGAATTGTTGGGGCGTTCCAGTTCATCGTCACCTTCCCGGCGGACGACTTGATACACCAGTTTTGCAGACAAGTGAGATGCGTGTTGAACGGCGTCCTCTTCCTCGGGCGCGTTGCTATCATGTTCGGTGCGGTTAAATCTCTTTTGCGTACCGCTTGACAGTTTTGCGTCGTTGGCGCGGTGGGCATCCCGCCCTGTCTCGTCGCTCATGGGCATTCTCGCTTTGACTTGAAGTAACTGGCGCACTCTGAGGGAGCGTCCACTTATATGATAGTAAAATTCGAACGAATGGGCCTGATAACACCTGACCTTGGGTTCGCTCCTCGCGATGGTCAGATACCCAATATCGAGAAAGCGAACAGGTTCATTGCCCACAGCCATGCGACTGCTTTACGTCAACCCAAGGTCTTAGTAAGTTTCGCCGGGACGTGCCCTAATGCTGAAAAGGAGCTATCGATTAACCCCTTCGAGTTGCAAGTTCGGACCATCAAACCGCTCGGTCATCATCACCGTGCCGCTTTGCAACGCAAACCATGTGAGGGTCGCAAGCAAAAAGGCAGTCAACGCACCAGCCAAAAATCCAATCATGTCCGGTCCTTCTTGATGCGGCCTTCGATCTCGGCCAACCATAGTTCATGGTGTTCCTTGGCCCAGTTGCGATCAACCTGACCACCCCACATCGCCCAGAAGGCACCCTGCATACCTACGGTGCCGATGTAGATGTGACCGATGAAGATCGAGATCAGCAGCAGCCCCACGATGGCATGGATCAGCATCGCCCAAGATAGTGTACCGAGGTCGGCCCAGTAGTACGGGAACATCAGGGTTACACCACTGACGACCATCAAGGCTCCGCCCAGCACGGCCGACCAGAAGATGATCTTTTGCCCCGCATTGAATTTCTTGGCGGGTGGGTTCGGACCACCGTCGGTCAGCATGCCGCCAGCCGCTTTCAGCCAGTGCCAGTCCCGCAACGATGGAATGTTCCGGTGCGTCCACATCACAGCCATGACGATGATCCCCAGCGCGAACGACGGAAAAAACATCATGTGACCCCACGTTGATATCCAACCGATTGCGCCCATTGCCCCTTCACCCAGCGGGATGAAGAGGGTTTTTCCGAAGGCGATTGCCAGACCCGTCAGCGACAGACCGATGAAGCTGACCGACGTCATCCAGTGCGTCGCACGCTCCAGCAAGCCAAAGCGCTTGACCGTATGGGGGCTGCGACCATGGGCGATCGGCACCCGGCCCCGGATTGCCAGAAATGTTGCCAGCAGAAAGCCCATGCCAAGAATCGCCAACGCGCCGAGGTGCGTGGCAAAGCCTGCCACGCCGAGGCGCCAGTCGCGCGCGACGGGTCTCTCAAACAGGGCGGCGTTAGGATAGGGCAGTGAAGAGACGCCGATGATGCGCTCGGGGCTACGCAACATGGGACCCGTGCCCGCATCGAATGTGGCCCAGCTTTCCGTATAGGCCTCACCGCTGCCAGTGAGGGGTTGTGTCGCCATCATGGTATCGGGAACCACAGTGTAAAGCGGCCGTTCCTGTGCGGGTGAAGGTCCGGTCAGATAGCGCTCCGCCTGGTAGGTGGTTCGCGCCGCCAGCACCTCTGCGGTCAGTAGGCCAGAAGGTTCGTTCTGCGGTCCCATCACCTCACCGTTGTATATGACCACACCCCATCGCACCTCCGGTACCGTGCGGGCGTCGCCATCGATTATTTCGTAAATCTGCCAGACCAACCCCAAAGCCAGCACAAAGGCGACGATCGCACCGCCAATCCTGTAGCGCTTAAAATCTCTCCCGTGAACAATGACCTCGTCGCTCATACGCCCTGCTCCGGATAATATGCGGTTTTCCAACCCCATGCGCCGGACCCGAAGCCACGGGCCACGACACGCTCGCGGTAGATCTCGCCGATCACCTCGCCATCACCCGCCAGCAATGCCCTGGTCGAACAGACCTCTGCGCAGATCGGCAGTTTGCCTTCGGCTATCCGGTTGCGGCCGTATTTACGGAACTCGGCCTCAGATCCATTCTCCTCGGGCCCACCAGCGCAGTAGGTGCATTTATCCATGATGCCGCGCGTCCCGAAAAGGGTTGCACGCGGGAACTGCGGTGCGCCAAAGGGGCACGCATAAAAGCAGTAGCCGCAGCCGATGCAGGTGTCCTTGTCGTGCAGCACGACGCCGATGTCTGTCTGATAGAGCGTGCTGACCGGGCACACCGCGACGCAGGGCGCGTCGGTGCAGTGCATGCAGGAAATCGCGATGGATTTCTCTCCGGGTTCGCCATCGTCGATGGTCACGACCCGGCGGCGCACCATGCCCCAAGGTACCTCATGCTCATTTTTGCAGGACGTCGCACAGGCATTGCATTCAATGCAGCGGTCCGTGTCGCAAAGGAATTTCAAACGTGCCATCAGGCAGCCTCAATCCGGCAAAGGGTTGACTTGGTTTCTTGCATTTGTGTCACGATATCGTAGCCGTAGGTCTGGATCGTGTTCGACGCTTCACCGAAAACATAGGGCTCGCTGCCAGCAGGATAGCGCCAGGTCAGATCCTCGCCCATCCAAAACCCCGCGAAGTGGAAGGGTAGAAAAACTGTGCCTTCACCCACCCGCCGCGTGACCAGTGCCTTGACTCTGATCCGTCCATTTGGGCTAGCGATCCAGCAAAAATTGCCATCGCTCACACCGGCCCGATCGGCATCGACCGGGTTGATCTCAACGAACATCTGCTGCTGGAACTCTGCCAGCCATTTGTTGGAGCGTGTCTCGTCGCCGCCGCCTTCGTATTCCACCAAACGGCCGGACGTCAGAATCATCGGGAACTCGACGGAATAATCGATGGTCTGGATGCTTTCGTACAAGACCGGCACTCGCCATTTGCGCTGATCCTCGTAGGTCGCGTATTCCGGAAGTAGGTCGCGGCGCGGCGTCAGCAGTGGCTCGCGATGCTTGGGGATCGGGTCAGGGAAGGTCCAGACCACGGTGCGGGCCTTGCCATTGCCATAAGGTGCCAAGCCGTGCGCGATCATCACGCGCTGGATGCCGCCTGAGAGATCTGCTTTCCAGTTCACGCGTTGGATTTTGTCGCGCAGAGTCATTTCGTCATCGGAATTTTCCTGCGGGTTGTCCGCCAGATAGGCCCGGATCGCGGTCAGAGCATTTTCGGGATAGTCGCCAAAGCGTTTGACGATAGCCTGCTGATCCTTGTCTTGGCCGTCAAGGTCAGCACCGCCCCAGCTTTCGTCGATATCGTCCGATCCGCCGCTTTTGCCTTGCAACGCCGCAATTGTCAGCTCGTCCATGATAGCCTGTGCTTCAGCCTCGGTCATGTCGAACATGTCGTAGCTAAAGCGGTCCGCACCGATGGAAACGATGATCAGCCGTTCCTTAGCGGTCAGCTCGCTCGTCCACCCCAGTGCATCCAACATGCCCACCGTGCCTTCGGGATAGCCGTCCTCGATGTCGCTTCCTACGGGAAAGCTGGATTCGGCCAACAGGTTCTCACCGTCGTGCTCCACACCCCAGCGTGCCCGGAACGGCAGGCCGCCTGCGGCCACTGGCTTCGAGGTGTCGTACAGGATCGGCGTACCAGGATGCCCGTGCTCTGGGTTACCCCAAGTGGGCCATGGCAGGCAATAATATTCGTCCAGCACAGGTTCCGACATCCCCTTCAGTGTGATGCTGTCGAATTTATCCTGATGCGCCATGTGCAGCTTCAACCGCTCAGGGCTTTGGCCCGTATAACCGATTGTCCACGTGCCCTTGTTGATCTCGCGCAGCATGTCTTCGGCCACCGGTTGGTTCCCCACGACGGCGATGTGCTTGAACATCTCATCCGCAAACCCGAACGCTTTGGCGAAGAGATACGTGATTTCATAATCTGACTTTGCCTCGAACAAGGGATCGAAGACTTTGTCGCGCCATTGCAGGGACCGGCTGGAATTCGTGACGGACCCGTGAATTTCTGCCGTCGTCGCGGCGGGTAGCAGGTACACGTTATCCTGCTTGCTGGACATGATCGCCACCTGCGTCGGATGCGGGTCGATGACGCAAAGGACATCGACCTTGTCCAGCGCCTCGCGCTGCTCCGGTCCGCGAGTGATGGAGTTTGCGGCATGCCCCCAGAACATCATCGCCTTCACGGGGTTCGGCTGGTCGAGATTCTCCGCAGGCTCCAGGATCGCGTCCATATAGCGCGACAGGGGTATCCCAGCTTCCTCCATCAGCTCCTTAGAGGCAAAGCGCGCCTTCATCCACTCGTAGTCTACGTCCCAAACGCGGCACCAATGCTTCCATGCCCCCGCTTCCAAACCGTAGTAGGCGGGCAAGCTGTCGCAGGACACGCCCATATCGGTTGCCCCCTGCACGTTATCATGCCCGCGAAAGATGTTCGCGCCACCGCCAGATTTACCAATATTGCCCAGCACCAATTGCAGAATTGATGCGGCACGGGTTTTGGAGCTGCCGACGGTGGATTGTGTCAGTCCCATGCACCAGATCAGCGTGCCAGGGCGGTTCTCGGAGATTATCCGCGCCACACGAGCGGTCTGCTCCGCTGGAATGCCAGACACGCGCTCGACCTCTTCCAGCGTCCAGTGCTGCACCTCTTCGCGGATCTGGTCCATGCCCCAGACGCGCTGACGGATGTATTCCTTGTCTTCCCATCCATTCGCAAAAATTTCGCGCACTAGACCCAGCATGAAGCCGATATCGGCACCGGGCCGGATACGGACATATTCGTCTGCGTGCGCCGCCGTACGCGTGAACCGCGGATCGACGACGATCATCTTGCCGCCGTTCTCCTTGCCCGCCAGCACATGCAACATCGACACAGGGTGCGCCTCGGCGGGGTTGCCACCAATGATCAGAATGGATTTGGCGTTGCGGATATCGTTGAACGTGTTGGTCATGGCACCGTAACCATAGGTGTTCGCCACACCAGCCACGGTCGTAGAGTGACAGATCCGCGCCTGATGGTCGACGTTGTTCGTCCCCCAGAAAGCCGCAAATTTGCGGAATAGATAGCTCTGCTCATTGGAATACTTCGCCGACCCCAGCCAATAGACGGAGTCGGGGCCGAATTCCTCCCGGATGCCCAGTAGCTTCTCGCCCAGCTCTGAAATAGCCTGATCCCAGCTGATGCGGGTCCACTCGCCCGCGACCTTCTTCATTGGATACTTCAAGCGCCGCTCACCGATGGCGATTTCGCGCATCGCCGCGCCCTTGGCACAGTGGGTGCCTTGATTGATGGGGGATTCAAACGCGGGCTCTTGGCCGACCCATACGCCGTTCTCGACCTCGGCCCACAACGAACAGCCGACGGAACAGAACTGACAGATTGTCTTGTGATAGGTCATGCCCAACGGGGGCACAAAAGTCGCCGCCTCGGCACGGGTGACACGTCCGGCAGTGCTGCCGATGCTCCCCAACACCAGACCGGCAAGGCCGGAGTTCCGCAGAAAGTCCCGGCGCGTCGTGCCAGTGCGAGGTGTCGGCGTCTGTGTCGTCGGGATCGTTGTGCGTCGGCGAAGCATTCCGAGACTCCTCTGGTGCGGTCAGCTCCGTGCGAGCTTATAGTAGGTAGCTACATGGTCGGTTGTGCTGAAAAAAGGCTGGAGTGGATCGGCAACAACCGACGGGGGCACTACTGCCTCTGCCGTCGTCGCACCAAGCGCCATGCTCGCCGAGGCCAGTGGCACACCGACCAGCAGGCGGCGGCGGATGAGATCGGGACTATCGGCCATGATGTTCACTGTAAAATGGAACTTGAATCGTAGATCCGCACAACAGCCTGTCAAGGTGTTGTAACGACAACGTTGCCGATTACCATTCGGCGGCGGGCTGTGCGGCAAACCACGCCGACAGGGCGTCGATATCATCGCCGCTCAGATCCTGCGCAGCCTTCATCATCAGGTTCGCCTTGGCCCCGCCGCCGCGTATGCCATCACGCCAAAGGTGCAACTGCTCTTCCAGATACACGACGCTTTGCCCGGCAAGACGCGGAAAGTCCGTGGCCCGTGGTCCGGCCTTGGGGCCATGGCACGCGGTACAGGCCGGCACGTCGCGGGTGCCGCGCAGGGCCAGCACAGCGCCCCGTTCAACCAGATCGCGGTCGCCCACGATACTCATTGCCACCGGGTCAGCCTCCTGCGATCCAAACCATGCTGCCAGCTCCATCAGGTCGGCTTCGGTCACTTGGCTGACCGCCACATGCATGATCCCGCTGTCGCGGCTGCCATCGGCATAGGCCAATAGCGTCTGCTCCAGATAGGCCTGCGGCTGAATATCCAGCCGCGGGATCTTGGGATTGTCGCTGCGCCCCGTGGTGCCGTGACACATCGCACAATAGGGCAAGGCCACTGGCGCATCAGCGGGACGTGCGGGATGTGCGGTCAGATCGGCGTAGGCCTCGCCGGTCATGCCATCCTGCACCGCTTCCAGAAAAGCCACGACGGGCCAGATATCGTCGGTCCGCGTCGCGGGCCAATAGGGCATGCCAGACATCTTTACGCCCTCGTTTACGATCCAGTGTAACTCGTTCGGCTCCCAGTTCTTCACCGCTTCCATGATGTGCGGCGGCTGCGGCACCATCACCGTGGGGATTGCCCAGCGTTCTTGCCCCGGCGCCGCGTGGCAAACCTTGCAACCGCTGTCGAAATGCTTGGCCCCGAGTGCGACCATCCCCTCGGCCCCCAGATCAGGAACAGCGCTTTGACTTGGAGCCCGCAACCGGACAGAGTTGTTGAAGGTCGTGTGCAGGATGAACGGTACGCCGGGAACATGTCCCTGCCGCGCGGACACATTATAAAGCCCGCCGAACACGACCGCCGCACCGCCAAGAAAAGCAAGTACGGCTAGCACGGCGAACGTCTGAAATACACGTTTCACAGGGCCTCTCCTTCGGTCCGCAATGCGCCGCTGGTCAGCCACAGACCCGCAATCAGATAGATCGGCGTGCCGATGGCCAGCATCATCATGCCGCCCAACTGTTGTTCCGCCAGTGACCCGACGCACCCCGGCACATAAAGCACCCGTGGTGCTAACGTCAGCAAGGCACCCAGCAATGTCATGTGCATCGACGTCAGCAGCAGCCCCCCTGCCCCGGCCAATCCGCCACTGCGCAAGCACCCCGCCCAGACGCACAGGCCCGCCAGCAGGAACAGCGCCTGTTCCGCGACAAAGGCGGGCGTGCTGAACGCAGCGCCTTCGTGCAGGGCGGGCAGATGAAAGCCCCAGACCGTGACGAACTCGAACACCGTTGCCGCCAGCGGCGAAATCGCAAAGATCGACGTCAGCTTCGGGAATCCGATGACCAGCAGGGGCGCCGCTACCGCGACCAGCCCCATATGCCGGACCATGTGGGCGGGAAACAGGCCAACCCAAGCCTCCCACGGCCAGACCCAGATCGCCAGCAACAGGGCGAGGCCGAGGATGCCATACACTCTCACCGACAGGTTCCGATCATCAGCACCGGCAGGATCACGAAGATCACGCCGATGAAGGACACGACACTCAGCAGCACGCTCGCATGGCCCAGAAAGCGCTGGCGGCTTTCCGTGTCACCGATGCCGGGAGTATGCCCGTCTTCGCCGTAACCACCCATAGTCCAGCCACGCCAGCCAACCACGCCGCACGCGACGATCCCCAGAAGCGCCGCCACGGTCACGCCAATCAGCGACATCTGCAGCGTCACGGTGTCGCCGGTTGCCGTCAGCTTCTCGCACCAGACCGCTGTTGCGCCATAGCTGATGACGAAATGAAACGCCCAGATCATGGGTGCCAACGTGATCTTCAGCAGCGTGCCGACGCCGGTCCCGAACTCGCTGGCGCTTTGCACTTTCATGACATCCATCCCGGCAACAGGCCGATCACTGCGCAGGTCACCAGCGCCTGCAACGCGATGAAGTGCCACAGCAGCGTCACGTTATGCAGATCCGCATCGTACAAAGGGGTCATTCTTCCCGCCAGACTGCGTGCCAGACAATACCCCTGCCCGATCACGCCCAGCATCAGGTGCGCCCCAAGCCAGACCGCCAGACCGCAAATCAGCGCCGGATAGACGTGCTCCGTCGGGCGCAGGTCGCTGACCGCCCCTAATAGTGCTGTCCCGCCCGCCAGCGTCAGCACGATGCTCGCCGCCATCAACAGACGCGCCAGATCGATGTTGCCGCCCCTGTGCACGCCCCGCGCCACCCGCGTCGCAGCCCACGAACTCGCCAGCAGCACGGCAACAGCTATGGTCATCGTGCCATCCGCATGGGTCGCGCCGACCGGCGGGAAATTGTCGCTTGCCGTCCAGTAAAAGAAGAACCCAAATACCAGCGATGCAAATGCGGTCGCATCCCCTAGCATTGTGATCCATACCGCCCACCACCCAGGCGCGTCAGACCCCGAGGCATAGCGTGGCAGAGTCAATTCCAGTCCCACATCGCCCATAGGCGCCTCCGGAATGATCGCCGTCGATGTCCACAGCCAATATAGCACGCAAACGATGGCGAAGGCCGCACAAATAATCGCGGGCACATAGATGTGGAACGTCGGAAAGATGAACGCCCCGCCCGTGAAGCCCGCCGCCAGAAGGGTGACGTAAGCCGGCCCCGTCACCCGCTGGATATGCAGCGGCTTGGCATCAAGGACGGTCGTCACCAAGGTTTCGCGGTGTCCGAACTCCGTGTCGGGCAGATAATACCGGCCCGTGTCCAACCGCTCCAAGAGCTTCGGCTGCTGCCACAGCGGATAACGCGTGGCGATATAGGGAATACACCGCACCCCCCAACTTTCCTCAGGAACGTCATGGCTCCATTCAAGCGTGCCAGCGTTCCACGGGTTGCGCTTGGGTCCCTCGAAATCCCGCTTTTTGCGCAGCAGATCGTAGACGAACACAACGAATCCCGCCGCAATCACAAAGCTTGAAACCGTGGACAGCATGTTCAGCCAGCCCCAGTCCATACTCTCGCCGTAGGTATAGACCCGACGCGGCATACCCATCATGCCGGTGTAATGCATCGGCAGGAACGCCGCGTTGAAGCCGACGAAGATCAGCCAGAACGACCAGCGGCCCAGCGTCTCTGACATCATCTTGCCCTTCCGAATGAAGGGATAGAAATAATATACCCCCGCCATCACCGGAAAAATCATGCCGCCAAACAGCGTGTAGTGCAGGTGCGCCACCACAAAATAGGTATCATGCACCGCCCAGTTAAACGGTGCGATGGCAAGCATCACCCCCGTCAACCCACCCAGAGTAAAGATCGCCAGCGCCCCCGCAATCCATAGCATCGGAAGGGATTTTTTGACCTTGCCAACCATCAGCGTCGCCGCAAAGACAAAGATCTGAATACCCGTCGGAATCACCACCGCCTCTGACGCCGCCGAAAAGAAGCCAAGTGAGATGTTCGGCAACCCCGTCGTGAACATGTGGTGCACCCACAGGCCAAAGCTCAGGAATCCTACGCCAACCGCGCTCAAAACGATCCACGAATACCCTACAATGGGTCGTTGCGCGACCGTCGGCACCACCATCGCGGCAATCGCAATGGAGGGCAGAAATATGATATAGACCTCCGGATGGCCAAAGATCCAGAACAGGTGCTGCCACAGCATCGGATCGCCGCCCCGTGTCGGGTCAAAGAACGGCCAGTCAAAGGACCGCTCCATCTCGAACAGGAAATCGCCCGCGATCAACGGCGGAAAGGCGAACAGGATCATGCCCCCGACCACCAGCACATACCACGCATAAAGCGGCATCAGGTTCACGCGCATGCCCGGCGGGCGGCATTTCAACACGCCGACGATCAACTCGACTGCCGCCGCGATACTGGCAACCTCAATGAATGACAGCCCGAGCAGCCAGATGTCGGCTCCGATCCCATCGTCCATCGTCGTCAGTGGTGGATACATAAACCAACCGCCACGCGGGCCAGAATCGAACAGAACCGACCCGAGCACGAAGCATCCACCGATCAGAAAGCACCAGTAACCATAAGCCGAAAGCCGCGGAAACGGCATGTCGCGTGCGCCAAGAAAGGCCGGCAGGATCAGGATGCTGATCGCCTCGAACAGCGGCACGGCAAACAGAAACATCATTGCCGAGCCGTGCATGGTAAAAAACTGGTTGTAGCGGTCTGCATCCAGGAACTGGTTATCCGGTACTGCCAGCTGCACCCGCATCAGCAGCGCCAGCACCCCGGCGCAAAGCATGAAGAACAGCGCCGTCAGGGAATACCAGGTGCCGATCTTGTCATTATTTACGTCCGTCCAATAGGCAAGGCCGGTCGGCGCTTTCCACACGGCACGCAGACGATCCTCGCGCTTCGCCTGCTCCGCTTTGTCGACGGGGGCGGCCAACATCTCTTCAGTCGGGGGCCAGATACCTGCGGGCTGGGGGCGGTTGGTGCCGGAGTACTTCATTTCAGGCCCTTCAGATAAGACGCCAGCGCCAACAGATCCTCGTCCGGCATGTCGGTATAGGCGGGCATCTCCACCTCCGGTTTTAGGTCGTCCGTATGGGCGATCCAGTCGGCGATATTCGCAAGGGTCGGCTCCAGTATCCCGGCCCCCAAACTCTTGCGGCTACCCACGTGCGTCAAATCTGGTCCCACCTGCCCGACTGCCTCGGTGCCGCGCACCGTATGGCAAGCGCCGCAGCCTGCGGCGGCAAAGACCACCGCTCCCCGCGCAGCCTCGGGACCTGTGGGCGGTATGGCTGGTTCAGCTTCGTGCTCCAACCAAGCTTCGAAATCGGCAGGCTCCATCGCAACGGTCTCGAAGGCCATCAGCGCATGGCTTGCCCCGCAGAACTCCGCACACTGGCCTCGAAAAATCCCCGCCTTGACAGGCTCCAGAGACATCATCGTATCGCGCCCCGGAAACATGTCCATCTTTCCCCCCAGCGCGGGAATCCAGAACGAGTGGAGGACGTAAGCACTGTTCAGCGTGAATTCCGTCCGTGCGCCTACGGGCATCCGGATTTCGTTCGCGGCAATGATTGGGGCTTCGGCACCGTCGGGCCAGTAGGCCACGCGCCACCACCATTGCTCTCCGGTCACGGCAATCCGCAACCCGTCGCCGGGGGCACGCTGGTTCGGCATGATCGACAGACCCCAGGCCAGCAACGCCGCGACAACCACCGTCGGAAACACAATGCCGCCGCCAATGATTAGTTTGCGTGCGGTTGCCTCGTCGTACTTTCGCGGACTTAGCTTGTGGAAAAACAGCATCATGCCGTTCACGCCGATCCACAGCACAATCAATCCGACCAGCATCACCAGAAACAACGTCAGCAGAGCTGTTGCATCCCGCCCCGCCGGGTCCAGCACAGACTGCCGACCGACACAGGCTCCCAGAACAAGCAGGGCAAGAGGCGGGAAGATATGTCCTGGCTTCATGCGCGGCGGTCTCCTTGATGCGGCCGAACTCTCTGTTTCATCCAATCAAAGCTATACGATCTGCACCCCACGTCCAGACTGATGCGTAGTTTTATCTTGTAGACGCACTCTGGGCTGGCTTTTTTTGTCCGCAGAGCAAGGTCTTGAGGCCGCCTCTGCCGGTTTGAGGCGACGCAGCATTGTAGATTTGTAGTCTGATCGGCACGGAACTGTCGGGGCAACTTTTCCTATTCACCGCCTGTGCATTTAGTTTTGAGTGCCACTATTACATCTGGAGGATGTTCGATGACGCAGCCGGTCTGCGCACTGTGCAAGGTTTGAATTAACCGCAATAATT
>NZ_JBMERN010000085.1:0-16438 GCF_049310965.1 Loktanella sp. DJP18
ATTTTCCTTGGTAAAGGTGAGGAGTGACCAGTTGGCACCGCCATCGCGTGTATCGCTCAGGCCATCGGGTCGCGCGGCCACGACGTGAAGAGGATCGGTGGGATCGACAGCAAGGGCCGTGATCGGCTCTGGCGACATAAGCGCCCAGTTTAAGCCTGCGTCGGTCGAAGCCCAAAGGCCAGTTTCCAGGCCCGCGTAAAGCTGTTCTGGGGCAGCGTTGGCGAGGCCAAGATTTCGAACGGGAATGCCGGCTGGCAAGGGAGCCGTCAGTGCTGGTGTTTGTCCGGCCGCCAGCGCATCCATTGCATCGCCCGCCGTCACGTCCTGCCATCGGCAAAAGCAGTCAGGTACGCGGGTCAGGCCGGCGGCTGTGCCAGCATAAAGCCAAATGCCACCCATGCCGGTTTGGCTCGCGACCGAGACAAGACTTAGCACGTCATGTTCGGCCCCATCGAGGTAGGGACGATCCATGACGAACGTCCAGGTGTCGCCCGCATCCTCGCTGCGCCACAGGCCATCGCCGGCCAGCATTGCATAAAGCATATCAGGTGCCTCGGCCGCCATTGTGACTGACAGGACCGGCGAAGCAGGCAAGCCCGTATCGGCCTTGGTCCAGCTTTCGCCACCATCCGTACTGCGACGCAGGCCGCCATCGCGCAGGGCGGCGTAAAGAGTTCCGGGGCGCTCGGGATGGCTGGTCAGCGACACGATCGCGCCGGGATCAGCAAGCGGGGTTGCGTCCGTATCTGCGATCCGCCAGAGCCCTTCGTCCGACGCGGCCACGATCGCCCCGTCATCAAAGATCACGGCTTGGAAGGTCAGTGGATCGGTCGCGGCCAACGACGTTTGCGGCGTCGCCAATGCCAAGCCAATGGCGGCAAGACTGGACGATAGCACGCATCGGCGCGTGAGAGAGTTTAACATGGCAGTAAATCCTGAAGGAAAACGGTCAGTCAGACGCTTGCCAGCCGCTCAGCAGCAAACAAGACGACACCGGACCGTCACCCCATAGAGGCGCGGCCGGTCAGATCAGGAGGGTGCTTCGCGGAGGGGTAGGATCGACGCCAATGTCGAGCCCCTTAAGACTGCGATCGGCCACTGCTACCAAACCCGAACTCCGCATTGTTTTCACGGCACCGTCCGGGCTGTTCATAGCCAACAGGACAGGTGTGGTGCAGTCCAGGTCGCAGGCCACCGTTGCTGTCTTACCTGTCATGCAAGCTGGGCAGTTGTCGTCTTCAGCCACTGCTGCGTTCATGTCGCGGCCTGCCATGTCGAAAGACATGCTGGCATTGGAAACGTCATGCAGCATCACCCCGCCCAAAAGAACAAGAGACAAACAAAGCGTGGCAAGGCGGATCCAAAGGCGCATAGGTATCAGATAGGGGCTTGAACGGACTCTGTCCATTTTTTTGACCATTATCGCATTCACAAGTTCATTAGCTTGGAAGGCCCGGGAGCGACGCCCTACGGCATTGCAGGTTGATAACTTATTGGGAACTCTGTTTCAGGCGCGATGGCTGGTTATGGCCCACGACCTGGACTCATTCTTGGTGAATATGCGCAGGAGGGCTTGCGGCCATGTCGGTCACCCGATCGTCGAGAGGAACGGGAAGGTGCCCAGCATCCAGTAGGCCATCCGCGAGAGCTGTCCGGTCAAAATGGCCAGACCCATCAGAACCATGGCGATGCCCGCCCCTTTGTACAGCCAGCGCCCGGCTTTGCCGATGCCACGGATCCGTGCCGCGATGGCGTCGGTGAATAGGGCGGCCAAGAGAAACGGCACACCAAGCCCTGCGGAATAGATCGCCAGCAGCCAGATCCCGTTGGACATTCCGCCCGCTGTCGAGCTGAGTGTGAGGATCGCGCCAAGGATTGGGCCGATGCAGGGGGTCCAGCCAAAGGCAAATGCAAGACCGAGCACATAGGCCCCCAGCGGGCGACCGCCGGGGATATTCAGGGCAAGCCGGGTGTCGCGCGACAGGGCCGGGATGCGGAACAGGCCCAGCATGACCAGCCCGAACAGAATGATAATCCCGCCGCCCAGATAGTTCAGCTCTGCCCGCCACGTCAGGAGCAGCGACCCCAACGCGCTTGCGCCAGCACCAAGTGCGATGAAGACCGTCGAGAACCCCAGAACGAAACAGGCGCTTAGCCCCAAGGCCCCGGCGCGGGCACGTAGCCCGACAGACGGTGTTGTCCGCAGGCCAGGTTGACCGGCGATATAGGACACATAGCCGGGCACCAAAGGCAGCACGCAGGGCGACAGAAACGAAATCGCCCCTGCCAGAAACGCTGCAAAAATGCCAATGCCAGAAATATCCATGCTTAAGCTCGGTCTGTTGGCACGTGACGCGCGGCCCACCAGAATCCCGCTAATGGGATGACGATCCATTGCAGCACGGGCGACAGGCCTGCATCAAGCACCGGAATGATCGGCATCAGATCCGAGTAGGCCCAGGCGGCCCGGATCACAATATTGAGCCACTCGCTGAACAGGGTATAGCCAAGCCCAAATGCGACCGCGAGGATTGTCACGCGATGCCGCGTTGCCGCAACAAAGGGCCAGCCGCGACCGGTCAGCATCAGGGCCAGCATCAGCGCGCTCATCCCGATCAGGATGTCACCGCCGGTACAGTGAACGGCGGCAAAGACGATCTCGCCCCATGTGCCATCGTTCCAGATGGTATAGAGCGGCATATGAGCAAATTCCCAGACCAGATGCGCCGGGATGATCACTGCGAAATAGCGACGCAACGCGCCCAACGATATTTGGGAGCCGACGACAGGCGACGCTGCGAATGCACACGAATTCATTGAAAGACACCGGTCACTCGGTCCCACCAACTGGCTTCGCGCGACTGATGCTGATTATTGCTAATCAACTCGCTGACATACAGGATCAGGTTCACATTGCTGAACTCCATGCCGTGAAACTTGCCCGCAAGGCGTCCGCCAGTGTCGATGACATGGGTCACAGCACCATGCATCATCATGTCGCTTTCTGCTGTCATCGTAAATTCCAGCCCATAATTCTTGGCTAACCGCCGTGTGGTATCGTCGGTCTGGTCCGGGGTCTTGGTCAGCATGACCCAGTTGCTAGTATCAAGGCCATGCAGATCGGCATAATCGCGCAGGACATCCGGCGTATCGTTGACCGGATCCGTCGTGACCGAGATGAACCGAACAAGATCCTTCATCGGGCCATTATTGATCGACGCCTGGATCGCCGCGATGTTTTGGGAATGCAGCGGGCAGACGTCGGGACAACTGGCGTAGATAAAGTTCAGAACCACAATCTTGTCGTCGAAGTCCGACAGGCTGATTGGCTTACCGTCAGCGTCCTGCAAGGCAAACGGCGGCGCTGCAGCGTCGATGATCTGGAAATATTGCTCCATCTCCATCATGCGGGCATCCAGATTTTCGCCCGGATGGTTGGCCAAGGCCGGTGTGGCGGCCGCTGCGGCGAGGGCGGCCAAGGCGGCACGCCGTGTCAGAGTATTCAATGTTTTGTCCTTTGGTTTGGCAACCTGCCGGTTCAGAAACCGGGAAGGCAATCGCAGGCTTCAGCGCTCAGATTTATGGCGTGGTCTGATCCTGAGCGCAGGCCGCGCATAAGGAGGGTTATTGGGTTTACAGAAAACCGAAACCATCAATCGGGTGACGCCGTCTCCGTCGATTTTAAACAGCTCTTGCCGGAGCCGCCCTTCATGCACAAACCCAGTCCACACATCGCGGCGCAGGGTGCAAAACCAACAATCAGCGGCGCTGCGCCGATCGCCGTCAGCCAACCCCAGTTCATGGCCATACCGCTGCCAATCACAGTCGCGGCACCCGCAAACATCAGCCGCTTGCGCGTCATCCATTGCAGCGGTGCGCGACCCGCAGATATCTCGGGCTTTGCAGGCAAACTTTGAGACATATCCGTCATTTCGATTCTCCATTCGATGTTGCGTAGGTAGTCCTTCCAGTAAAAGGAAGGTCAAGGCGAGGTTTGCGTCTATTGCGGCGGGTCGATGTAGCCTTTCAGGAAGTTGACCATCTCCGTGTCGTCCCATTCCGCAGGGCCAACCAGACGGCCGAGTTCTCGACCCGTGGCGTCGATCAGGATCGTTGTTGGCAATCCCACAGTGCGCAGCGCTGTCGCCGATAGCATCGTCTTGTCGACATACATGCCCAGATGCGTCACACCGATCTCGTCATAGAACCGGCGCACGGGGGGCACACCTGCCTGGTCGACCGACAGCGCCACGACCTCGAAACGGTCGCTGCCAAGGCTGGCTTGCAGCGATTCCAGAGTCGGCATTTCTTCACGACAAGGGACGCACCACGTGGCCCAGACGTTCAGCAAGATCACCTTGCCTTGAAAGTCCGCCATCTCCATCCGGTTGCCGTCTTCGGTGACAAAACGCACATTGGCGACCTCCTGCGGTTCGTCGTGAACCGCGAACCCCTGCGGGGCTGCAACGGTGGCACCAGCCGAGGCCAGAAACAGGGCGGCTGCCAGCTTAAAAGAACTCATTGTGATACCTCCTTGGGGGCGGATGTTTTGAGCTGCCGCACGATCGGCAGCAGCGTGTCATTTAAAATGGTCTGCGAGATAGGGCCCACATGACGGTATGCAATCGTGCCATCGGCGGCGACGATGTAGGTTTCAGGCACGCCGTACACGCCCCATTCGATCCCGGTGCGACCATTCGTGTCGGCCCCAATGCGGGTATAAGGATCGCCCAGCTCGTCCAGCCACGCCCGCGCCTGTTCCGGTGGGTCTTTGTAATTAATGCCATAGAGCGGCACTTCGCCCGTTGTGCTGAACGCCATGAATACCGGATGTTCGGCGCGGCAGGGCACACACCATGACGCGAACACATTGACGATCGACACATGGCCGACAAGGTCCTGTGTCGATAGTCCTTCGTTGCGTCCAAGAACCGGAGGCAGGGCAAACGTCGGAACCTGTTTGCCGATCAAGGCGGATGGCAAAGTGCTTGGCCCATTGAGCAATCCCCACGCGAACGTGGCAAGTAGTGCCAATGTCAAAATCGGTACCACCACGAGGACAGAGATCCGGCGACGCGCAACGGGCGATTGACCGGGTGTTTCGGTCATGGCCGGCCTCCTGATGTGTCGGTGCCGTTCAATGTGTGGACAGCCATCATCAGCCTGCCAAAAGCAGTCGGGTGCTGCCCGGCAGGCATGCCAGGACACTTGATCATTTGTTGCTCCATTTGTTTTGAAGCCATCTGCATAACAAGTCAGATCCGGCGATGCCGATCAGGACCAAAAACACAAGGAATGCCCAAGCTAATCCCATGGCCAAAAGGCTGTTGCCGCTTCTTTCCAACATCGGCTACAGCAGCTTATTTTTGTCTGAGCGGATATATTTGAGCAACGCAACCACGGCGAGGATCAAGACCGCCACGATCAGCAGCCAGACCAAGGCCATGCCGATCATCATTCCACCATTCATCATAACGTGTTCCTTTTTTCTCGTGAGGTTTGCCTGGCGCGAGCGACGTGCCAGTGGGTTCTTCACATGACGATACGGCAAGGCGCGTCAGCGATAGATCCCGAGGACAGATGATTGGGCAAAATTTCTAGGGTTCGCACTCACCGGCATAGCGGTCGGTGCAGTCTACCTGATCCAACTGGTCAGGAGTTTTGCGTCCTCAGAATATCCGTCGCGGCGGCGACGGATTGATCGCCGAAATAAAGCTGCTCAATGCATCCGCTGCAGTGCTTTCGACACGATTTTCAGCAGGTTTGATGAAGGTCAGCAGATCCGACTGCGTCAGGGAAAAACCGATAGCATTTGCAGGGCATGGCACGGTGCATGCCTCTTGGCAGGGTGCACTATCGCCACGCTTGAGTGCCGTGGCTTGATCGCAAGCGTCAATTACATCAACGCTGCTGACCGACTCGAACGAGGCCATGTCGGACGTGGCGGCATAGCTGGCACCGGGAGCCACAACGGCTCCAACAACGGTGGTAATCACGAAAATCAAGGCAATCAGGTGCTTCATGCGGGTCAGATGCGGCCTTCCAGTAGGGGGAAGTCAAGTCACCATCTTGTCAATTGCCCGTTGCTTCGTAGAAAACGCGCTCATGTTGTGATCGTCGATGTTGCCGACAATCTCATCGTTTGAAGGTGTGGCCTAACTTTGGGGGGGGCGATGGTCATCGTTGCACCGGGGGTGGCCGCCCAGGACGGGTAAGGATATGGAAATAATATCAGCGATTTGAGCCAATATTACTGGCATAATGTATAAACATAATTATGCGATGCGTCGCTGATGCTTCTTACGGCTTTCGACGTCCACGCAGGATCGTATGCTGGCTGACAATGTCATACCCGAGATCATTGACGATACGGGCGCGGAGCTCGGACATTTCTCGGCCCGGTATTTCAATCAGCTCGCCCGTGTCGATATCTATGAGGTGATCATGATCCCGGTTCGGGGTCATTTCGTAACGAGCCGGGGCATCGTCGAAGGTAAGTTTACGGATTAGCCCCGCGGTCTCTAGCACCGCCATTGTGCGGTAGATGGTGGCAACAGAAACAGTGTCATCCAGTTGTCGCGCCTTGTCATAGACATCGTCGACAGTAGGGTGATCCGTTGTTGCTGCAAGAATAGTCAGCACGGACGTGCGTTGCTGCGTTGCGCGCAGCCCGACTTCTCGCAAGATCTGCGCAGGGTCAGCAGAAACTTCGTGAAAATGTGGCTTGGCTATCATGCCGAAACTCTAACGCTGAGAGATGCCGATGGCAACAACTTGCAAATCGTTCTCATTAACATTGACTGTTGCGACTGCTTCGCATTTACATACGGAATATGACCGAACAGGAGCGACCCATGTCTCGACCCGTTTTCCGATCCGCTGCCTTTGCCGCGACGATCGCATCCACATCGCTTTTTGCCATGCAGGCCGCTGCACAGGACGCAGGCAAGAAGTTCAAAGTCGTCACGACGTTCACGATTCTTCAGGACATGGCCCAGAACGTGGCGGGGGATGCCGCAGAGGTCGTGTCGATCACCAAGCCTGGCGCTGAGATTCACGGCTATGAACCGACGCCGCAGGATATCGTACGGGCCAGCGAAGGGGACCTGATACTTTACAACGGTATGAATCTCGAACTCTGGTTTGAGCAATTCATCAATAATCTCGGCGACATGCCGTCTGCGGTCCTAACCGAAGGGATTGAGCCGATGTCGATTGCCGCAGGCGAGTACGAGGGCAAACCAAACCCACACGGCTGGATGGGTCTCGATAACGCGGTCATCTATGTCGACAACATTCGCGATGCGCTGTCCGAATACGATTCCGACAATGCAGACCTGTACGCGGCGAACGCGGAAAACTACAAACAGCAGATCCGCGACACCGTCGGACCACTCCGCGAGCGGATAATGGCACTGCCTGAGGATGACCGGTGGCTTGTGTCCTGTGAGGGTGCGTTCAGCTACCTTGCCAAGGATTTCGGTCTCAAGGAACTGTATTTGTGGCCGATTAATGCTGACCAGACCGGCACGCCGCAACAAGTGCGCAAGGTCATCGACGGTGTCCGCGAGAATGACATTCCGGCGGTGTTCTGCGAGTCGACCGTGAACCAGGCCCCAGCGGAGCAGGTGGCGCGTGAAACTGGGGCGAAATACGGCGGCATGCTTTATGTCGATAGCCTGACGGAGGCTGATGGCCCCGTACCAACCTATCTCGATTTGCTGCGTGTCGATGCGCAGACCATTGCGGACGCCCTTTCACCGCAGACAAACTGACGGTTACGACAGGCTTGATACTCTAAATCGCCGCGGACCGTTGTCCGTGGCGGTCAACCTTCGTTCCGGCACTGACAAAACCGACCCTAAGGACACAATGTGATGCTCGATGACTTCCAAGTGCCAGCATTTGACACCGCTGCCGACGGTCCTGCAGGAGGTATTATGGTGCGTGATGTCACCGTCACCTACCGCAATGGTCACACAGCCCTGCATGACGCCAGTTTCGAAATTCCGCGTGGCACGATCACGGCGCTGGTCGGCATTAACGGGGCCGGGAAATCAACGCTGTTCAAGGCGATCATGGGCTTCGTCCCCGCAGCACGCGGTGAAATCAGACTGCTTGGTAAAACAGTGAAGGAGGCACTGGCCGCCAACCTTGTTGCTTACGTCCCCCAATCCGAAGAAGTCGACTGGGCATTCCCCGTGCTGGTCGAGGATGTGGTCATGATGGGTCGCTATGGGCACATGGGGTTTCTGCGTCGTGCATCGAAAGTAGATCACGCAGCGGTCAATTCCGCGCTCGAACGTGTCGGCATGGCCGACTTTCGTAAGCGCCAGATTGGTGAGTTGTCGGGCGGTCAACGCAAGCGCGTGTTTCTGGCCAGGTCGTTGGCACAAGACGGTCAGGTCATTCTGCTCGACGAGCCCTTTACCGGCGTCGACGTCAAGACGGAGGAACAGATCATTGCCCTGCTGCGTGAGCTGAAAGACGAGGGGCGGGTGATGCTGGTGTCGACCCACAACCTCGGCTCGGTGCCGGAATTCTGCGACCGTGCTGTCTTGGTCAAGGGCACAGTCCTGGACTACGGCCCGACGGAGACGACATTCACGCGCGACAAACTGGAACGGGCGTTCGGCGGGGTGCTCCGACACTTCACGCTGGGCGGCCGCGATCTGCATGATGACAACGACAGTCGCGAGGTGACGATCATCAGCGACGATGAACGCCCATTTGTCCAATATGGCGAGAAGCGTTCCATCCTGCCCGCCGCCGACCGCGTCTTGCGCGACACGGGACATGAGCACGCCCTAGACATGCCGGCGGACAAGGAGGGGGAAAAGCGATGATCGAGACCCTGCTAGAGCCGTTTTCCTACGCCTACATGTTCAATGCCATGTGGGTATCGTCACTGGTGGGCGGCGTTTGCGCTTTTTTGTCTTGCTATTTAATGCTGAAAGGCTGGTCGTTAATCGGCGATGCTTTGGCACACTCGGTCGTGCCTGGCGTAGCAGCGGCCTATATCTTTGGTTTTCCCTTCGCGCTTGGTGCGTTCGTAGCCGGCGGTCTTGCGGCAGGGTCTATGCTGTTCCTGTCCGAACGCTCAGGCCTCAAAATCGATGTAATCATCGGCATCATCTTTACCTCTTTCTTCGGCCTTGGGCTATTTATGGTATCGCTGTCACCGATGTCAGTCAGCATCCAGACGATCATCATGGGCAACATTCTGGCGATTACGCCCGGCGACACGCTACAGCTGGCGATCATCGGCTTCACGGCGCTCGTCGTACTGCTGGCCAAATGGAAAGATCTGATGGTGGTGTTCTTCGACGAGAACCACGCCCGGACGATCGGTTTGCGACCTGAGCTGCTGAAAGCCGTCTACTTTGCCTTGCTGGCCGCTGCGATCGTCGCGGCGATGATCACCGTGGGTGCCTTTCTGGTCATCGCATTGGTCGTCACACCCGGTGCTACGGCTTATCTTCTGTGCGACCGTTTTCCGCGCCTGATCGTCGTCTCGGTTCTGATCGGCACGATCACCAGCTTTCTGGGCACCTACGCCAGCTACTTCCTCGACGGAGCCACCGGCGGTGTGATCGTCACGCTGCAAACGATCATCTTCCTGATTACTTTCGTTTTTGCGCCGAAACACGGGATGCTGGCCGCACGTCGCAAGGCCGCACAAGCACTGGAGCCTGGGCCGTCGGCTAGCTCACCCTTGACACAAGATGAGGTCCGCACGTGATCGACACCTTGCTGCAACCGTTCCAGTTCCCGTTCATGCAGAACGCGCTCTGGATTTGCCTATTCGTGGCACCGCCCACCGCGCTGCTGTCCTGCTTTTTGGTGCTGAAAGGCTGGGCCCTGATGGGCGATGCCGTCAGCCATGCCACGCTGCCCGGCATCGTACTCGCGTGGATCCTCGGCATACCGCTGATTGTGGGGGCCTTCGTCGCAGGCATGACTTGTGCGTTGGCGACTGGCTTTTTGTCGCATAACAGCCGGGTCAAGCAGGACACGGTCATGGGCGTCGTGTTCTCCGGCATGTTTGCAGTGGGCATTATCATGTACACATCGATCACGACGAACGAACACTTGGATCACATCCTGTTCGGCAACATGCTGGGCGTCGGGGCGACCGATCTGTGGACCTCCGGCGTCATCGCATTCTGTGTCACGGCGCTGCTGCTGTTGAAGTGGAAAGATCTGCTGCTGCATGCTTTTGATCCGGCGCAGGCGCAGGCATCCGGCCTGCCGACAAACGTGTTGCATTACGGCTTGCTGACGATCCTTTCCCTGACCATCGTGTCAACCCTGTCCTCCGTGGGCCTCATTCTGGCCGTGGCGCTACTCGTGACGCCGGGGGCTATCGCTTTCCTTACAGTACGCAGTTTTGACAGGATGCTGATCGTCTCTGTTACCGTCTGCATGTTCGCAATGTTAACAGGCACTTACGCAAGCTTCTTTATCGACAGTGCTCCGGCGGCGACGATTGTCCTGATCCTCACAGCCATATTCATCATGGCATTCCTGCGCCGCTTGGCTGTAGCGCACAGAACATCGCGGACGGTTATCTTGGCATCGTCACGATGAGTGTCTGATAGCGAAAGCCCAACAAAGGTCCGGGCTTTCCTATTCTGGTCATAGCGATGCCAAAAAGCTGAGTGGCAGGCGGAGGTGCAAGTCACCTGGATAAACTTCGCAAAAGCGTCAGTAATGCTGACATATCGCATAATGAGAATTATGTAATATAGATTTTTCTCCGACTGCGGCTAAAAACTGGCTTCCAATTTCCGGTCGCTCGAATTCCTTGGACTCCAATCGGCCCGACGCTGTCATTCCCGACCGGATACTGTGCCGCAGCGAGGCTCTTCGTCAACCGCCATCCACCGCGCGCGGGAGACCCTCAACGGTGCGGCTTGCGTGGCACCGATGGACGGAAAGTCCGGTCCGTGATGATGGCGGGCGCTGCGAGTGACCTACCTCTGGAGCGCCGCAACATCCGGCGACCGATCCAGATGCCGAGCGCGACACCCCCTGCCGCCAACAGGATCGTGCCAAGGCCGGCTGCCTCCAGGTGATAGGGTTCGATTGCGCGCTTGGCGGCATGCTTAGCGCGTTCGTTCGGGCTTACGCGATTTCGCGGCCAATACCGCGGATCGAGGATGCGACTGTCCGCTAGTGCCTTTTCCAGTGGGTCGAGAGGCTGCGGCTCAATCGGATAAAGGCTCCGCCCCTCCGGCATCCGCAGCGCCTCGATCGCACCGATGAGCGATCCATTCTCCCGCCATGCCGCCTGCACTGCGTCCGGGGCGAGCCCCAGATGCTCTGCCAGCAGAGAAAGTGTGAAGTGACGGATGAGGGCGCTCTCCGTCTCGGAAGCGGCCTCGATGGCGATATCGCATTCCGTGTCGAAACCCATTGAGCGGTTGTCGATATTGCTTGATCCAATCTTGAGAAACCAGTCGTCGACCACGAATACCTTGGCGTGGACATAGATCGGTGTGCCATCCGCGTTTGCAGGGTGGAAGATCCGAAAGCACCCGCCGCCGCCGCGTGTATCCGCGTCCCGCAGGCGCTCGATCATGCGGGAGCGGACCGAATGCATCGCCTCGTCCTCCAAGAAGCTCTGGGCCGACTGCGGGTTGACGATCACGATCTCCGGGCCGTCCCGTTCGGCCAGCCGCGCTTCCATTGCCTCGCACAGGGAACTGGCAGCAAGATACTGGCTCTCGACGTAGATCGTATGGCGGGCGCCGCGGATCGCGGCAAGATAGAGCTCCTCGATCTCGTTCACCAGTGGACCGTCGCCATAACGCGGCATCGTGCGGGCGATGCCGACGTCGACATCGCGGATGTCCGGCTGCAGGTCGTCAGGCCACAATGAAGTGCTCGCGGCCTGCGGCGCGCGCAATTCCTCGCCGGTGGCCAATTGCCAGCGCCTGCGCGACAACTCGCCAAGCGCCTTGGCCACAGGCCCTTCAAGCGCGGTGGTCACGTCGTGCCAAGGCTGGTGCAACGAGCCGTCAGGGTCGAGCCGGCGATCATCTTCGGGGGCGTGGTCGCGAGTATCCCAGCGCCCCGTGGTCACGTCAATCCCACCGCAAAACGCTAGGTGGTCGTCGATCACCACGATCTTCTGGTGATGACAGGCACCCGCCGGGTGATGGCTGTCAAGCGCAAGGCGGACGCGCCCGGACGCCATCTTGAGGCGCATTGTCTCCCAAGCCTGCGTGGCGACCTCAGTGAGCAGCGCGCCGTCCCACTTGAGGACATGCAGGTGCAATTCGGGACGCCGGTCCACCAAGGCTTCGAAGAAGTCCCCGAGCCGGTTCGGCCAGCCGTCGGACGCATTGCCGTCCTCGTCACTCTGCCCGGGCAGCATTTCGATGCGAAGGTCGAAGTCCCAGGCGATCAGGTAAACCGCCCGCTCGGCACGAATCAGCGCCGCGCGAAGGTGCACGAAATAATCGGCTGCATCGACGATCAGTGCGGCGCGACTGGCGCGCGCTACGCGCCAGCAGGTCGAGCCTGGTTGAAGCAGCGTGTCGGCTTGAACTCTGGTCGTCTGCATGGCTGTCCTTCGGTATCGCTTGTATTGCTGTTCGGCCATCATGCCAACGACGCAGACGTAGATTTGATCCGAAATCTAATTTAAGCGACGAAAGCGGGATGAGCTGGATTGCAGCTCCCGAAGGTTTTTTGCATCTCATACCTTCCGCTTCATCAATGCCGAGGGCAAAGGGCATTTCGTCAAGTTTCATTGGAAGCCGAAAGCCGGCCTGCAGGTGGTCCTGTGGGACGAGGCCGTCAGCCGCGCTCACCATGGCGCGGCACCCCCCACCCCTTCACTACAAATCAAGGACCAAACCCACGACCAATCAGACCATCGGGGCTCGCGGTTACAACGAACTACGCCGCACAAAGAAGCCGGATATCGGTCAGCAATCGTGATCCTGAACCAAACCAATCAAATCCGTTGCAATAAGCGGGGTCTATACACGCTCACATGCGAGCACCCCCCTTCCTCATACTTCGATGATGGAACCATCTCCCGCGCCCTGGGGTTTGTTCGATGGAAAATAAAGGAACTTACGACTTCCAAAATCCCGTAACAGATTTTTAGGAAAGTGAGAGCACCCATGCAACGCAGTTCTGATATTATCGGATACGCGCTTCGCGGAAAGGACGGCGCGATCGGCACAATTACCGATATCCTCTTCGACGACAGGCACGTTGGCCTGCGGTGGGTCGTGGTGGATACCGGCTCGTGGCTTCCCGGTCGGAAGGTCCTTCTACCGCCAACTGCGCTTGGCCCCGCCGACCCCGCGACGCGCGAGTATGCGGTCGACCTGAGCATCGACGAAATCAAGGATGCACCCGGGCTTGAAACCGACCAGCCGGTCTCCCGACAGCTTGAGACTGATATCTACGGCTTTTACGGATGGGACCCTTACTGGTACGGTGGATACGGCTACGCGATGGTCAGCGGGATGCCGCCCGCAGGCTCGGTCGTTCCGGGTCAGACTGTCGACCGCCAACAGGCAAAGGTTGCCCAAGAGCAGCAGAAAGGTGATGACCACCTGCGCAGTATTGAGGAAGTGACCGGATACTACGTCGAGGCCACCGACGACAATATCGGCCATATCGAGGATTTCGTCATCGACGAGTCCGACTGGGCTATTCGCTACCTAATGATCGACACCAAGAATTGGTGGCCGGGCAAGATGGTACTGATCTCGCCGGACTGGCTGCGCGACATCGCGTGGAGCGACGGTAAGGTCTACGTCGATGTCACGCGCGACAAGGTCAAAAGCGCGCCCGATTTTGACCCATCAATGACCATCGACCGCAAATATGAAGAAAGCATTCACACTTACTATGGCTATAGCCCATATTGGGGCGGTGTGGTGTGATCCCTGTGCATAGTACCGGATCCTAATCCCACCACGCGCTACGTATAGTAGAAAGCTCCGCGGCTCCATGAAACGGGCTCGCGGAGTGGTTTGTCCCGGCCTGCTTTTACGACCAAGTTCGTTTCAAAAAACCTGGGGAACATTTGATCAAAATCCCCGACTGCGCCAAGATTGCCGCCTGAGCGTTTTGGCGACGCCTTTCGGAGGCGAAAGCGGCCCAAGTGATGCTTTCCGTGCCGCTTATGCGAAGTCACACCTGTCTCCTGGCGGACTCGTCATCATGCCATCAGCTTTCGTCGCACCATAAACAGATTCCCGAGCGCGAATAGCGTAAAGAGCTGGTCCCGGTTCTTGGCGAGGCCGCGGTAGCGGGTCTTTACATGGCCGAGCTGGCATTTGATGACCCGGAAGGGATGCTCGACCCTGGCACGCACTTTGGCGATGATGCGGTTTGTCGTTTCCGCAATGGGGTGCAGATTGCCGTCCCTCGGGGCCTTGCGCAAGACGCCCCAGAACTGGCCAAGGCCATTGAACGTAACCGCGCGCTCGGCGCTGACGTAGCCTTTGTCGGCCCAGACCGAGGTCTCGCCGCCATGCAGCAGCGCATCCCAGACCTGGCTGTCGTGCAGTCTGGCCGTCGATGTCTCGAGGCTGTGTGTTACGCCGCTCTCGCCGTTGACATGCTGAAAGCGGGAGGTTTTTCAGATTTCCTTAAATCTCCTTCCAGAGCGCGCCCAGGGACCAAGATGCTTGATCAGTAGGCTAAATCAGGCGATCCTAGCGTCAACGGCATGCCACTTTTGGAATGTCGGCGTATATCTGGGAGGATAATATGAACTTTCGTGAAATGAACTTGCATACTCAATTGCTGGCACCGGCCCTTGCGACCGCGCTTCTGGCGGCGACGTCGACGGTGGCAGTCGCGCAAAGCGGCATGAACACGACAAGCCTGTCGTCGACTGTGGTCCTGGACGGACTTGAAAACCCCTGGGACATGGCATTTCTCGACGACGGCACGATGCTTTTTACCGAGAAATGCAAGGGCCTGTCGGTCATGATGCCCTCTGGCGACGTCACGCCTCTTCTGGGAATGGGCGGTAGCGAGGGCTACCCTGCCGTGGCGGAAGATCTGTTCTGCGAAGGCCAAGCGGGCATGATGGGTGTCGCCTTTGACCCCGATTTTGAGGACAATCGGCGGATCTACGTCTATGCGACCTCCAACATGTCTGACCCGCATACTAACCGACTGATGCGGCTTGAGGTGAACGAAGACTTCACCGGTGTGTCGGGCCGCACGGACATTGTCGATGACGTGCCGTACAAGATGGAAGCATCGGATCACCCCTTCGGTGGACCGGGCGCCCATAACGGCGGTCGTGTGCGGTTCGGGCCGGACGGCAACTTGTTCCTGACCACCGGTGACAACCACAACGAAGAACTACCCCAGAGCCCGACACTGATGGGATCCAAGGTTCTGCGCATGGATACGGATGGCAATGCCGCCGAAGGCAATGCGCCGCCGGAAGGGTTCGATCCGCGGACTTACACCTTTGGTCACCGGAATGTGCAAGGTATCGCGTTCCACCCCGAAACCGGCACGCCTATCGTCGCCGAACACGGGCCGTGGCATTCCGACGAAATCACGGTGCTTGCAAACGGTGGAAACGGTGGCTGGGACCCCCGCCAGAACATGGCTGGCCGTGGCGAATGCCCTGATGAGTATTGTGGCTATTCGCCCAATCAAGAGGAAGGGATGAACCGCTATGAACGGGCGGCCTTCATGCCGATGACTGACTTCGAGACCTATCCCGACGCGATGCCACCGATCTGGACCAATAACGGATGGTCGCAAGGCTCGTCCTCTGCTGCTTTTCTGGAAGGCGAGCAATGGGGCGACTGGAACGGTGCTATGGTGGTCGGCATCATGGGAATTGGGTTTGGCGGTACGCCGATCGGTCAGCGGATCGATGTCATGCAACTGTCCAACGATAACGGGGAAATCGCGGTCGAGGATGTGACCGAGATGACACTGCCGATGGATGCAGGACGCTTCCGGTCAGTCGTTCTGGGTCCGGACGGCAACCTCTATACCGCAGTCGACGAGGGTATGATTTACAAGCTTGCGCCCGGCAACTGAGTCGACGCCGCCACACCGCCTTCTGGCGGTGTGGCGTGCCCGGCGCATTGCTAATCGGTAACAAGCAACCCGTCTGGCACCACGTAGCGCTGGTCGTCGACGCGGATGTGGTGGGCGCCTTCCACAAGCCGCCAGTCGGTATCGGTGCCGGTGCCGACATTGTCGGGTTACCGGAAACGAACGCGCCCCGTGCAAAGGTCAGCTTCCGCGAAAAACCGTTTGCGAAGGTCAACAGAACTGTTGTTTTTCCGTCTTCGCTGCGAGAAATCGCGACGTCGCACATGCCCAACGCTTGCCCGCGCTCTTGCGCACAGGGCACTGTGCCGCTCGCTTCGATGTCACCGGCGCGAGGGGGCGCTGCACCCTCGGCGGGGACGGTTGCCTGAGC
>NZ_JBMERN010000086.1:0-16231 GCF_049310965.1 Loktanella sp. DJP18
TGGGTAAAGCTGTCGGGACTGACGGCCTGCCCGGCGTTGCGCTGCAGGGCGTCGTCACCGATCCGGGCGGCAGCGTTCATCGCTTCCTCGATATCGCCGGGCTCCAGCGTGGCGCTCATGCGTTGGGTGCCCTGCGCCCAGATGCCCGCATAGCAATCGGCCTGCAACTCGACCCGCACTGACAGCGCATTCGATTCCTCCGCACTCATCTGTGCGCGCATGCGGCTGGTCTGCCCCAGGATGCCCAACTCGTCCTGAATGTGATGGCCGACCTCATGGGCGATGACATAGGCGGCGGCAAAATCGCCACCGGCACCCAGTTGTTGCTGCAAGGTGCGAAAGAACGCCGTGTCAAGATAGACGTCCTGATCCGCAGGGCAATAGAACGGGCCGGTCTGCGCACTGGCCGCGCCACAGGCAGAGCGTGTCGTCCCGTCGAACAGCACCAGCGTCGGGGGATTGTACGGACCGTCGACCTGTTGATCGAAAATCATCGCCCAGACATCCTCGGTATCGGCCAGGAGGACACCGACGAACTGTTCGACCTCCGGGTCCGCTGCGGTGATCGGTCCAGTATCGACCTGCTGCGATCCGGTGCCGCCGCCCACGATGCCCGACACATCGACGCCGAAATACCACCCCAGCAGAAGGATAAGAATACCACCGACACCGCCGATCCCTCCAATCGCCCGCCCGCCACCGCCGCTGCGCCGCTCGATGTTCCGGCTGACACGCCGCCCCTGCCATTTCATCGCGTGATCCTCTCGCTTCTGTGAGCATGAGGTTAGTGCGACACCGCGTCGCTGCAATGCGCAAAAATGCAGCCGCGCGACGGGCGGCTTGACGCCCCGGCCGGTTCCGTGGCCTAACCCCGGCGACGCCACGGGAAACCTGCATGATCCGCCGCCTTTACGACTGGACGATGCCACTGTCGCGCACGCCGCAGGCGCTGTGGGCGCTGGCTTTTGTCAGTTTTGTCGAAAGCAGCGTGTTTCCCATCCCGCCGGACGTGCTTATGATCCCGATGATCATCGCCCGACCGCGCCGCGCTCTCCTGATCGCCGGCGTCGCCACCGTGGCGTCGGTTCTGGGCGCGCTGCTTGGCTATTACATCGGTGCGGCTCTGTTCGAATCCGTCGGCCGCCCCGTCCTCGATTTCTATGGCAAGGGCGCAGACTTCGACACCTTTGCGGTCACCTACAACGACTGGGGGGCCTGGGCTGTTTTGGTCGCGGGCATCACGCCCTTCCCGTTCAAGGTCATCACCATCGCCTCGGGGGCCACCGGCCTGTCGCTGCCGGTGTTCATTCTCGCCTCCATCATCGCGCGGGCCTTTCGCTTCTTTCTCGTCGCGGCCCTGCTCTGGCGCTTTGGCGCGCCGATCCAGGATTTCATCGAGCGGCGTCTCGGCCTCGTCTTCACCCTCTTCTGCGGGCTGCTTGTTGGCGGCTTCGCCCTGGTCAAGGTCGTCTGATGCGCAACACCCTGATCCTGATCGCCGCCGGCGGCTCTGCCCTTCTGCTGGCCGGGGCCTTCATCTTTCAGTTCTTCGGCTACCTGCCCTGCGCGATGTGCCTCTGGCAGCGCTGGCCGCATGCGGCCGCCATCGTGATCGGTCTTGTTGCGCTGGCCCTGCCCGGCCGGGCACTGCCCTTGCTGGGGGCACTCGCGACTGCCACCACCGCCGGCATTGGTGTCTTTCATACCGGGGTGGAAAAGGGCTGGTGGCCCGGCCCCGCGTCCTGCACCGGCGGAGGCGGCGGGGCGCTGTCCGGCGATCTTCTGTCCACCGACGGTCCCCGCCTGATCATGTGCGATCAGGTCAGCTGGGAACTTTTCTCCCTGTCGATGGCCAGTTGGAACGCACTTTTCTCGGCTGCATTGATCATCGTCTGGATCGCCGCCGCCCGCGTCCGCACCTGAAAGGTCAACCCATGTCCAAGATTCACTGCATCCTCATCGGTGCCCCCGTCGATTGCGGCAAGCGTCGACGCGGCTGTCTGATGGGCCCGGACGCCTATCGCACCGCCGGTCTGTCCGAAGCGATCGTGGCGCTGGGTCACACGGTCGAGGATCTGGGCAACCTCATGCCCGCGCCGGTCGAGATCGCGCCCCACGCCAATCCCCGGGTTCACGCCCTGGCCGAAAACGTCGGCTGGACGCAAACCCTGCTGGACGCCGCCCAAGAGGCCGCCCCCCGTGGCCTGCCGATCTTTCTGGGCGGCGATCACGCCCTCGCTCTGGGCAGTGTTGCAGGCATGGCCGCCCATGCGCAGGCGCAAGCACGCCCGTTCTACGCCCTTTGGCTTGACGCCCATAGCGACATCCACACGCCGAACACGACCGACAGCGGCAATCTGCACGGCACGCCGGTCGGCTACGTCATCGGGCGCGACGGCTTCGAGGCCTTTCCGCCCCTGCCCGCCCGCGTCGATCCCGCCAACATCTGCATGATCGGCCTGCGATCGGTGGACGGTGCCGAACACGCGGCTTTGCTGGACATGAACGTCGACGTGGTCGACATGCGGGTGATCGATGAAACCGGGATACGCACACCCCTGGCTGCGTTCCTCGACAGGGTGCAGGCTGCAAATGGCATGCTGCACGTCAGCCTCGACGTGGACTTCCTCGATCCCTCGGTCGCCCCGGCCGTCGGCACGACGGTGCCCGGCGGTGCCACGGTGCGCGAAGGCCATCTGGTGATGGAGATGCTGTGCGACAGCGGCCTCGTCACCTCCCTCGACCTTGTCGAGTTGAACCCGTTTCTCGACGACCGGGGCAAGACCGCGTCGCTGATGGTGGACCTCACCGCCTCCCTTCTCGGCCGCCGCGTCTTCGATCGGCCTACCCGCAGCCATGCCTGACGTCTGACCTTCTTTTGGTCGGCGGAATCCCGGGGTTTAGGGCAGCGCCCCAATCCGACCTTTCACAAGTCATTTGCCCCCTCAATGATAGTGAAATTCGCCCACCACGTTGCGCCATTCGTTCGGTGCGATCAGCTTGCGATGCACGTAGCGGACCGAATGCAACGGCCCTTCCAGCGTGTCGCGCCAGAAGCCGATGAATCGGAGCAGGCGGTCATGATCGGGCGCAAGGTCGTAATCCTGCCAGATGTAGGTATTCAGAACGTGGGGATAGTCCGGCATGTGAAAAGTCATCTCCGCCGTGGTCAGCCCATAGCCCTTCAGCATCAGTTCGGTCTCGATCGTCATCGCGCTCTCCTAGCCTGATCCCCCACGGCCCACGATTCCACACGTCGATTAAAAGTCAATGAAAACAATTTGTTGGCAGATCATACCCGTGGCTGCCAATGCATCCGGGCATCAGGCGTTGCGCACCAGATCAGGTATCTGGTATGGTGCGGAAAACCAAATCTAGACGTCGCATCGCAGAAGGTCATCACGTGAACGATACACCGGAAACCCCTGAAAACGATGACGAAAACGCCACTCCCAAGTGGACTTATGACGGCCCGCAGGTCACCATCGAACACGAGCTCAAGACGGCCTATCTCGACTACGCCATGTCGGTCATCGTCAGCCGTGCCATTCCCGACCTGCGCGATGGGCTGAAGCCGGTGCACAGGCGCATCCTTTATGCGATGCACGACACCAACAACACGTTCGACAAACCCTACCGCAAATCGTCGCGCCCGGTGGCCGAGACGATGGGCAAGTATCACCCGCACGGCGATTCTGCGATCTATGACGCGCTGGTGCGGATGGCGCAGAATTTTTCCATGTCGCTGGTGCTGCTCGACGGACAGGGCAACTTCGGGTCGATGGACGGGGACAAGGCCGCCGCCTATCGCTACACCGAAGTGCGGATGCGCAAGGTCGCCAATTACCTGCTGGACGATATCGACAAGGACACCGTCGATTTCCAGTTCAACTATGACGGCAAGGACCGCGAACCCACTGTCCTGCCTGCGAAATATCCCAACATGCTGGTCAACGGCGCGGGCGGCATCGCAGTCGGCATGGCGACCAACATTCCGCCTCACAATCTGGGCGAAGTCATCGATGCGACCCTCGCGTTGATCGACAATCCCGATCTGACCAGCGAAGAGTTGATCGAATTCATCCCCGCTCCCGACTTTCCCACCGGCGGGCAGATCATGGGTCGATCCGGCGCGCGCAAGGCCTATCTCGAAGGTCGCGGGTCCGTCATCATGCGCTCGCGCACCCATACCGAGGAAATCCGCAAGGACCGCTGGGCGATCGTCATTGACGACGTGCCCTATCAAGTGAACAAGGCCGCGATGATCGACCGCATCGCCGAAGCGGCCCGCGAAAAGCGGATCGAAGGCATCGCCCACGTCCAGGACGAATCCGATCGCAACGGCGTCCGCGTCGTCGTGGAGCTGAAGCGTGACGCAACCGCCGAGGTCGTGCTGAACCAGCTCTTCCGCTTCACCCCGATGCAGACGAACTTTGCCTGCAACATGCTGGCGCTGAACGGCGGACGACCCGAAACGCTGACGCTACGCCGTTTTCTGACCGCCTTCGTCGATTTCCGCGAGGATGTCGTTGCCCGTCGCACGGCGTTCGAGTTGCGCAAGGCGCGCGAACGGTCGCATATCCTGTGCGGCCTGGCCGTCGCTGTCACGAACATCGACGAAATCGTGGCCACGATCCGCCAATCGGCCGACGCCGGCGAGGCGCGCGAGGCGTTGATGACCCGCCGGTGGCCGGCGCGCGACATCCTCGAATATATCGCGCTGATCGATGACCCGACCCATACGGCCAATGAAGACGGCACCTACAACCTGAGCGAGGTGCAGGCCCGCGCGATCCTCGAGTTGCGTCTGCAACGCCTGACGCAGATTGGCGTGAAGGAAGTCACGGACGAACTGAAGGAGCTGGCCGCCAAGATTCGTGATTACCTTGAAATCCTAGGCAGCCGCGACCGGATCATGCAGATCATCCGCGACGAATTGAACGAGGTGAAGACCCAATTCGCCGTCCCCCGCCGGTCGGAAATCGTCGACTGGGCCGCCGACATGGACGACGAGGACCTGATCGAGCGCGAGGAGATGGTCGTCACCGTCACCTCTGGCGGCTACATCAAGCGCACGGCACTGACCGATTTCCGCCAGCAGCGGCGCGGCGGCAAGGGCCTGTCCTCGATGGCGACCAAGGAGGAGGACGTCGTCACCACCCTCTTCGTCGCCAATACACACACCCAATTGCTGTTTTTCACCACGGACGGCATGGCCTACAAGCTGAAGTGCTGGCAGTTGCCGCTTGGCAGCCGCACAGCCAAAGGCAAGGCGATCATCAACATCCTGCCGATCCAGACCGGCGTGTCCATCGCCGCGATCATGCCCGTGGACCGTGACGAATCGGACTGGGACGACCTTCAGGTGGTCTTTGCCACCGCGAAAGGCACGGTGCGGCGCAACAAACTGTCCGACTTCACCAACGTGAATCGCGCCGGCAAGATCGCCATGAAGTTCGAGGACGAACAGGCCGACAACATTCTGATAAATGCCCGCATCGCGTCCAACGACGACGACGTGATGCTTGTCACGAACTCCGGCCGCGCGATCCGCTTTCCGGCGACCGACGTGCGCATCTTCAACTCGCGCGCCTCGGTCGGCGTGCGGGGCATCCGGTTGAACGGCAGCGACACCGTGGTGTCGATGTCGATCATCCGCCACTTTGACGCGGATGCACCGGAACGTGCGGCCTACCTCAAGATGCGTCGTGCAATGGCCGGGTTGACGGACGATGCGGAAGTCTCCGACGACGAGGATGATGTCGCACCCGGCCTGATCACGCAGGAACGCTATGCCGAAATGTCGGCGGCCGAAAACCTGATCCTGACGATCACGGCAAAGGGGTCTGGCAAGCTCAGCTCCAGCCACGATTATCCGGTGCGTGGACGCGGTGGCATGGGCGTCATGGCCGCCGACAAGGCGATGCGCGGCGGTGCCCTGGTCTCGTCCTTCCCCGTGGACCTGTCGGACCAGATCATGCTCGTGACCTCGACCGGGCAATCGATCCGCGTGCCGGTGGACGGGATCAGCTTCCGGTCGCGCGGTGCCGGCGGGGTCAAGGTCTTTGACACGGCCAAGGGCGAGGAAGTCGTCAGCGTCGCATGGATCGCCGATCAAGGTGACGCGGAAGACACAGACCCCGGTCCGGCAGAGGCATAATCCCGCCCTGCCAGTCCTGATCTGTTGTCGGAATGCTTCGTTTTCGATAGGCTGTCGGGCAAGAGGGGCCAAACCCTCAGCACATAACAACAAGATTGAGGCGCGTAACATGAACCATAAAGCAGCTTTGGCTGCCGCCATTCTGGCGGTCGCATCCTCCTCCGCAACGGCGCAAGGCGTGACCGGCGGAGAGCTTGGCATCACCTACAATGCCCCGACGAACGGGTCAGATTTCGGCGGCACGACTTATACGGGCGGCCTCGAATACGGCTTCCTGCAGACGTTCAGCGTCTCGGCCAATGCCGCCGGTTACAAGTTCGACAACATCGACACCACTTCCAACAACGTGACGCTGCACGGCACCTATCATCTGTCGTCGACAGCTTCGGTCGGCGGCTTCTACGCCCGCGACGATCTGGACGGCACCACGGCGGACATCTTTGGTGCCGAAGGCGGGACAGAGTTCATGGGCGGCGACGTCGGTGGATATCTCGGTCGTGTGGACGACGGCACGGACACCGGCACACTTCTGGGGTTCGACGGCAGCTATGCCTTGCGCAACGGCTTCTCGGTCATCGGAGAAGCGGATGTGTACAACGTCGACGGCGACACGCTCAGCCAGGTATCGATCGGGGCAGAGTACGAGTTGGCGGTCGGCCCGGAATTCTACGCGCATATCGGCCGCGTAACCGGTGATATCGATGGGTCAAGCGATTCCGTCGGCTTCTTTGGCATCGGCGCCAAGGTGGCCTTTGGTGCGACGCGTGGCACGACATTCAGCAATCGCAGCGTGCTGGACGTGCTGCCGGGCTTCTGAGGCTTTGCAAATCCGCCCGCGGTGTCCTACATCGCGGGCATGATACATGAATTGCACATCGTCGGCGGCGGCATGGCCGGATCAGAGGCCGCCTGGCAGGCCGCTAACGCGGGTCTCCGGGTCATCATCCATGAGATGCGCCCAAAGGTCGGCACCTTCGCGCACCGCACCGGCGATCTGGGCGAGATGGTCTGTTCCAACTCCTTCCGGTCCGACGATCACGAACAGAACGCCGTCGGGCTGCTGCATTGGGAAATGCGTCAGGCCAACGGGCTGATAATGCAGACCGCGCAGAAGCATCGCCTGCCTGCCGGTGGTGCCTTGGCGGTGGATCGCGACCCATTCGCCGCCAGTGTGACCTCTGCTTTAAGATCGCACCCCAACATCACGGTTTCATACGAGGAAATCACCACCCTGCCCGATCAGGGCCAGTGGATCATCGCGACCGGCCCGCTGACATCAGGTGCCTTGGCCGAGGCGATCCGGGTCGAGACGGGGGCCGATCAACTTGCCTTCTTCGACGCCATCGCCCCGATCGTCTATGCCGAGACCGTCAACATGGACGTCGCCTGGATGCAATCCCGCTACGACAAGGGCGAGACAGAGGATGAGCGCACCGCCTACCTCAACTGCCCCATGACGAAGGACCAGTACGAGGCATTCATCGACGCGCTGCTGGCGGCCGAAAAGACCGAGTTCAAGGAAGGTGAAACCGCAGGTTACTTCGACGGCTGCCTGCCGATCGAGGTCATGGCCGAACGCGGCCGCGAAACCTTGCGCTTTGGCCCGATGAAGCCTGTCGGGCTGACCAATACCCATGACCCGGCCACCAAGGCCTACGCGGTCGTGCAACTGCGCCGCGACAACGCGCTCGGCACGCTCTACAACATCGTCGGCTTTCAGACCAAGATGAAATATGGCGCGCAAAAGGTTGTTTTCAAGATGATTCCGGGGCTGGAGGCCGCCGAGTTTGCGCGTCTGGGCGGCATCCACCGCAACACCTTCATCAACTCTCCGACCCTGCTGGACGGGCAGATGCGGTTGAAATCGCGGCCCAACATCCGATTTGCCGGTCAGATCACCGGAGTCGAAGGCTACGTCGAATCCGCCGCGATGGGTCTGTTGGCCGCACGGCTTGCCATCGCGCAGGCGCATGACATCGACCTGGCCCCCGTCCCCGATTCGACTGCGATGGGTGCGCTGGTGACGCATATCACCGGCGGGGCAGACGCCAAGACCTTTCAGCCGATGAACGTGAACTTCGGACTATTCCCGCCCCTCGAAGGCAGCGGAATCAAGGGCGGACGCCGAGGTCGCAAGGAACGCTACAAGGCCTACACGGATCGGGCGAAAGCCGATTGGACCGCCTGGCTGGCGCAGACGGAAACCGTCCCCGCTTGATCACCCGCTTCGCCCCGTCGCCGACCGGCCCGCTGCACTTGGGTCACGCCTATTCCGCCATGTTGGCGCATGACATGGCCCGCGCCGCTGGCGGCACGTTCCTGTTGCGGATCGAGGATATCGACAGCACCCGATCTCGACCGGCGTGGGAGGCGCAGATCCTTGACGACCTCGCCTGGCTGGGCCTGACCTGGAAGCCGGTGATGCGCCAATCCGACCGCCTGCCAGCTTACCGCGAGGCTCTCGAGTCGCTGTGGGACCGGAGTCTGATTTACCCCTGCACTTGCAACCGCCGCGACATCCTGGCTGCTGCCAGCGCGCCGCAGGAAGGTGCCGCGATGGGACCGGACGGCGTGATCTATCCCGGAACCTGCCGCACCCATGCGCGCGTCGGTTCGATCCCGACAGACGGCGCCCTGCGGCTGGACATGAGGACAGCCATGAAAGGCATTGATTTCGTTGAGCATGACCACAACGGCAAGACCGTTGTTACGTCCCGCGACCACCTGATCGACCACATTGGCGACGTCGTCCTGTCCCGTCGCGACATGGGCACGTCCTATCACCTGTCGGTGGTCCTCGATGACGCGGCGCAGGCCGTGACGGACGTGGTGCGCGGTGAAGACCTGCGCGATGCCACACCGATCCACGTCCTGCTCCAGCGCCTGCTGACGCTGCCGACGCCTGTCTACCACCATCACCGCCTGATCCGCGACGAGGCAGGCAAGCGTCTGGCGAAGCGTGACGATGCCCGCGCCATCGCGACCTACAGGTCCGAGGGGGCAACACCGACCGATATCAGACGGATGGTCGGCCTTCCCCTTCATCTGGCAAGATAAACTCGCCCGCGGCAGGCGTCCTCAGCCAGTCATGGGCGCATCCGTCACGATCTCTGACCCACCTTCGACCTTGGTAAAGAAGCAGGACCGACGCCCGGTGTGGCAGGCCGGGCCGGTCTGATCGACCTGGACCAGCAGGCAATCGCGGTCGCAATCCAGCCTGAACTCGATCAGCTTCTGAACGTGGCCGGACGTCGCACCCTTGACCCAGAATTCCGACCGCGAGCGTGACCAGTAGGTCACGTCGCCGGACTTGAGCGTCCGCGCGACCGCCTCGGCGTTCATCCAGGCCAGCATCAGCACCTCGCCCGAGGTCGCGTCCTGCGCGATCACGGGGATCAGTCCTGCATCGTTGTAGCGCAGGGTGGCGGCGTCAAAGGACATCGGGGCAACCTTTCCAAGCATCGCGTCAGGCCCTATCTATGGGGCAACCAGCGAAAGGGCAAACCGGTGAGCGCCGAGACCGACATGATCAAGCTCTACTCCACGCGCATCCTGGCGCTGGCGTCCGAGATTCCGCATACCACGCGCCTCACCGATCCCGACGGCACGGCGCGCAGGCGCTCTCCGCTCTGCGGCTCGACCGTGACAGTGGACGTGAAGGTCGCTGATGGGCGCATCGCTGCGTATGGCCAAGATGTGAAGGCCTGTGCGCTGGGTCAGGCTGCCGCCTCGGTCGTAGGTCAGGCGATCGTCGGACTGGATCGCGCAACGGTTCAACGGGGCCGCGATGAACTGCTTGCGATGCTGAAGGACGCCGGCCCCGTGCCCACGTCCCCCTTCGACGGCCTTGCCGTGCTGGAACCGGCGCGGGACTACAAGAACCGCCATGCCTCGATCATGCTGACGTTTGACGCGACCCTCGCCGCCCTCGACGAAGCGCATGTCCTGACATAAAAAAGCCGCCGCACACCCGGGACAGGTGGCGGCGGCGAGTGGTGCATCCCGGTGACGGGGCGATCGGGGCAGGCAACCCGTGATCGCGCATGGAACAGGCAGATCGGCGCGTGCGAGGTGGGACAGGCAGTGCGCGCAGGGCCGCCGGGAAGCGAGGCAGGTCAGATCATCGCAGGCAACGATAATCCGACGAACAGCATGACGATCAGCGATGCGACCCCGATCGCGTCGGCCAGAAGGGTATCGCGGCTGCGGTAGATCGCGGTCTTGATGTCCTCGGCCATGGGGACTCTCCTCTGATTGCCTTCTGTTGCCTCTTTGTTCTCATTTCATTAATCACTTGTAAAGAACTTTTTGAGAACATTCGTGAACAAAATGTTACCATCGGCATTAGCCCACAGAAATCAAACGGATCGCCCGATCCTGTTCCATCAGCCACAACAGCACGCGCGCCGCGCGACCGCGGTCTCCAGTCAGCTCCGGATCGTCGTGCAGCAACTTGCGGGCATCCGACTGGGCCAATTCCATCAAGGCGGACTGCCGTTCGAGGTCAGCGATGCGAAAACGCGGCAGACCGGATTGCGCGGTGCCGATCATGTCACCTGCTCCGCGGATCGCCAGATCCTCTTCCGCGATCCGGAATCCGTCTTCCGTCTCGCGCAGGATGGTAAGCCGCCGTTGCGCCGTGTCGCTCATCGGGGTCTGGTACAGCAGCAGACAGGTGGAGGCGGCGGCCCCGCGCCCGACCCTGCCGCGCAACTGGTGCAACTGTGCCAGTCCGAAACTCTCTGCCCGCTCGATCACCATGATGGAGGCATTGGGCACGTTCACACCCACCTCGATCACGGTGGTCGCGACCAGCACTTTGGTTGCCCCGGCGACAAAGCGTGCCATCGCCGCGTCCTTCTCGGACGGGGGCATCTGGCCGTGGACCAGACCGACGATGCCTTCGCCAAGGGCCGCGCGCAGTGATTTGAACCGCTGTTCGGCGGCAGTCATGTCGATGGTCTCGGATTCCTCGACCAGCGGGCAGACCCAATAGGCCTGTCGCCCTTCGGCCACGGCACCGCGCAGCTTGGCGATCATCTCGTCCATCCGATCGGTGCTGATCAGCGCGGTCGTGACTGGCGTGCGACCGGGCGGCTTTTCGTTCAGAACCGACTGATCCATTTCGCCGTATTGCGCGAGGCTCAAGGACCGCGGAATCGGCGTCGCCGTCATGACAAGGACATCGACCGCCTGCCCCTTGGCCCCCAGCTCCATCCGCTGTGCCACACCAAATCGGTGCTGTTCGTCAATGACGGCTAGTCGCAGGTCATGAAACACAACGTCCTTTTGAAAGACCGCGTGGGTGCCGACGAGGATCTGCAACGACCCGTCGGCCAGCGCCGCCAGCTTCGCCGCCCGCTCGCCCCCCTTGTCGCGCCCCGTCAGGATGTCGAGCCGCACGCCCGCCTGCAGGGCCAGGGGCCGCAGCCCCTCCAGGTGCTGGCGCGCCAGAATTTCGGTCGGGGCCATCATGACGCCCTGCCCGCCCGCCTCGACCGCGATCAGCAACGCCATCAGCGCAACCAGCGTTTTCCCTGATCCGACATCGCCCTGCAGCAATCTGTTCATGCGATGAGGTGCCGCCATGTCGCCGGCGATCTCGGCAATGGCGCGGGTCTGCGCCCCGGTCGGGCTGTAGGGAAGCGCTGTCAGCACACGGCGTTGCAAGGCGCCCGTCCCCGCCGACGGACGCCCCGGCTTGCGCCGCATCCGACTGCGCGCCAGCGCGAGGGTCAGTTGGTGGGCGAACAACTCGTCATAGGCAAGCCGAACGCGGGCGCGCGACAAGGGCGACAGATCGGTCGTTGCCTGCGGCGTGTGCGCGGCCATCAGCGCCGCCTGCCACGCGGGCCAGCCTTCACGCGCCAGCAACGGACCGTCGACCCATTCGGCCAGCTCCGGGGCCAGCGCCAGCGCACCCCGCGTCGCGCGGTACATCAGTTTCTGCGTGATGCCCGCGGTCAGCGGATAGACCGGCTCAAAGGCGGGTATGTCGTCGGCGTCGTCCAGCGGCAACACATGATCCGGATGCGCCATCTGCCCGATCCCATCGAACAGCTCGATCCGGCCCGACACCACCCGCCGCTGGCCGGTCGGCAGCAGCTTTTGCAGAAAGTCGCCCCTTGCATGAAAGAAGATCAGTTGAAATGTCGTCTCTGCATCTGTGACGGTCACGCGATACGGGCGGTTCTTCGCCGCAGGCGCATGATGCGCGCCGACCGTCACCTCGACCGTGACAACGGCGGGCGGCACGACCTCTCGAATACTGGCGCGGCGATGGCGGTCGATGCCGCCTTGCGGCAAGGTCATCAGCAGATCGCGCGGCCTTTCGATGCCGATCTGCGCCATCAGTTGCGCCGTCTTGGCCCCGACCCCCTTCAGCGCCGTCAGTTCACCGAACAGGGGAAACAGGACCTCTGGACGCCCGCTCATGCATCACCGATCATGGCGAGCCAGCCGTCTTCATCGATCGTTTCGATTCCGAGTTCCGCGGCCTTGTCCGCCTTCGACCCGGCCCCCGGTCCCGCGATCAGCAGGTCCGTCCTGGCGCTGACCGACCCCGCGACCTTGGCCCCCAGCGCCTCGGCCCGCGCCTTCGCTTCGGCGCGGGTCATCTTTTCGAGCGTGCCAGTGAAGACAACAGTCTTGCCAGCGACCGGGCTGCCGGATGCGGCGCGCGGTGCCATCTCCTGCACCTGCAACTGCGACGCCAGCCGGTCGATCGAGGCACGCTCGGCCTTTTGCTGGAACGTCGTGACCAATGCGACCGCCACAGTCGCGCCGATCCCTTCGATCCCGGTCAGGTCCGCCCAGGCTGCGCGAGCGACTTCGGGGACATCCGCCCAGACAGCGTCGCGCGCCCGCTTGAGGCTTGCTCGCCGTCCATCAGTCAAGGCAGCGGCCCGTTCGTCTGCTTCTGCCGCGTCCGCCGCCAGATGGGCCTGCGCCGCTGGGCCTGCCGCATCGACGGCGGCGACCAATGCGTCCCACGTCATGAAATGCTGCGCAAGATCGGCGGCAGCCACCTCTCCGACATGGCGGATGCCAAGGGCGAAGATCAGACGGTTCAGGGTAATTTTTCTCTTCTCCTCAATCGCTTGAAAGAGGTTCTTCACGCTTGTCTTGCCAAATCCTTCGCGGTTCTCCAGCCTTGCGACCGTGTCCCTGTCCCTTGTTGCAAGGGTAAAGATATCCGCTGGTTCCCGGATCGGAAGATGCGCATCCACGAAGAAATATTCGATCTGCTTTGCACCCAGCCCTTCGATGTCGAAAGCAGCGCGGCTGACGAAATGACGCAGTTTTTCGACCGCCTGCGCCGGACAGATCAGGCCACCGATGCAGCGCCGGACGGAATCGCCATCCTCGCGCACGGCCTCCGATCCGCATTCGGGACAATGCGTCGGAAAGGCAAAGGGCACCGCGTCGGTGGGACGGCGCGACGGGTCCACATCACGGATTTTTGGAATGACGTCGCCGGCGCGGTAGACTTCGACCCAGTCACCGACGCGAATGTCGCGACCGTCGCGGATCGGCGTGCCGTCACCGCTGCGTCCGGCAATGTAATCCTCGTTGTGCAGCGTCGCGTTCGACACCACGACACCGCCGACCGTGACTGGAGAGAGCCGCGCGACCGGTGACAGCGCACCGGTGCGCCCGACCTGAATGTCGATGCCATCCAAACGTGTCCAGGCCCTCTCGGCCGGGAACTTGTGCGCAATGGCCCACCGCGGCGTCGTGGACCGGAAGCCAAGTCGCCGCTGCAGACCCAGATCGTCGACCTTGTAGACCACGCCGTCGATGTCATAGCCAAGCGTCGCCCGGTCAGCTGCGATCCGGTCGTATTGGGCGATCATCTGCGCCGGACTCTCGCACAGCGTTGTCAGCGGGTTCACATCGAAGCCGACTGCATTCAGGCGCGCGATGGCCCCGAATTGCGTGTCGGCGAGGGGCGCGGACACCTCGCCCCAGGCATAGGCAAAAAACGCCAGTGGCCGCGCTGCCGAGATCGCAGGGTCCAACTGGCGCAACGATCCAGCCGCAGCATTGCGCGGGTTGGCAAACGTCTTTGCACCCGCCTCTGCCTGCCGCGCATTCAGCGCGGCAAAGTCCGCGTGCCGCATGTAGACTTCGCCCCGCACCTCCAGCACCTTCGGCGCGCCGGTCAGCCTTTGGGGAATGGTGTCGATGGTCCGGGCATTTGCAGTCACGTTCTCGCCGACTGCACCGTCGCCGCGCGTCGCCGCCTGGACAAGTGCCCCATCTTCGTAACGCAGGGACAGCGACAGGCCGTCGATCTTGGGCTCTGCGGTATAGGGCAACGGCGCATCTTCCGGTAGCCCCAGGTAGCGACGGACACCCCGATCGAATTCGACGATATCCGCTGTCGAAAAGCCGTTCGACAGCGACATCATCCGCTGGGCATGGGTGACCTTTCCAAAGCCTGCCGCCAAGGGGGCACCGACCTGATCGCTGGGCGAGTCCGGTCGCTTCAGGTCGGGAAATGCCTCTTCCAGGGCCAGATTGCGACGTTTGAGGGAGTCGTAGTCCGAATCGGTCAGAACCGGATCATCTTCGGTATGGTAGGCACGATTTGCCCGGTCCAGCAGTCTGATGAGCGTCGCAAGTTCTTCTGCGGCGGCGTGTGCTGACATGTTTTGAGGGTCCGGTCGTTCCCCACGGGGTTCGATCAGGGCGTCGACCTCGATCTCGTCGCCCTCGTCCGAAGGCTCCATCTGCGCATCGCGACCGCTCATCGACTGCGGGCTCTGACCATTGTTGTCTTCATCAGCCCTTGGTTGACTGCCCGAGCGGGCGTTGGCGGCATTGTTTCCGCCCTCGGGCGTCACAAGGGACGTGCTTGTCGATTTCGCCATGCCGCAGACTCCGGTCAACTGCGCGAGGACGCGCGGATCGTCGGAAATCTAGGGCTACGCGGGTCAGAGGTCCAGCGTCGGGGATGGCGTCATTCGGGCAGTCGGTTGCCGCCTGCCGTTCAAGCGCCGATCGCAATGGGGGCCTTTGCTGCCTGGACGTCCGGGTCCCGCAGCACATAGCCACGCCCCCAGACCGTTTCGATGAAATTGTCGCCGCCGGTCGCTTCCGACAGCTTCTTGCGAAGTTTGCAGATGAAAACGTCGATGATCTTCAGTTCCGGCTCGTCCATGCCGCCGTAAAGGTGGTTCAGGAACATTTCCTTCGTCAGGGTCGTACCCTTGCGCAGGCTGAGCAGTTCCAGCATCTGGTATTCCTTGCCGGTCAGGTGGACCGCGTTGCCGTCGACGTCCACCGTCTTGGCGTCGAGGTTGACGGCGATCGTCCCGGTCCGGATGATCGACTGGGCATGGCCCTTGGACCGACGGATGATGGCGTGGATGCGGGCAACCAGCTCTTCCCGGTGGAACGGCTTGGTCAGGTAATCGTCGGCCCCGAAGCCGAAGCCCTTCAGCTTGTTTTCGGTGTCATCCTCGCCGGAGAGGATCAGGATCGGCGTGTCGATCCGTGCGAGGCGGAGTTGGCGCAGCACCTCATGTCCGTTCATGTCAGGCAGATTCAGGTCAAGCAGGATCAGATCATAGTCATAGAGCTTGGCCAGATCGATGCCTTCTTCCCCCATGTCGGTGGAATAGACGTTCAGGTTCGCGTGGCTCAACATCAGCTCGATACTTTTCGAGGTGGTGGGATCGTCTTCAACCAGCAATACGCGCATCGGGCCTCTCCGCTTCCTAATGACCTCGTCACTTTGGCTATCAATCGTTAATACCCGGTTACTGAATGAAGAAAATCAGATCAATCGCCCTTAAGTTGTCTATAGCGCTGTAGCGCAGTGGTTTTCAAGGCATCACGTCCATGGAGCCGCACGGCATCATCCCATTCGGCGAATTCATCTGCGGACAAAGCATACATCTCCAGCGCGGCGTCGCGGGTAATCAGCCCATGCAGCACTGCCATGACCACGGCCGCCTTACGCGACGCGACCCAGCGCCGGGTCCGGACGGGCGGCAGGTCAGCGCGGGTCATCACGCTTCCGTCCGGCAAAGAGACGGACCGCGGCCCGTCGATTTTTTTCAG
>NZ_JBMERN010000087.1:0-16041 GCF_049310965.1 Loktanella sp. DJP18
TAGCATTCAAGAAGGTGCTATCCATTGTTGTGACACGTGACGTATCCCAGTTTTCGACACCTGCCAGGATACCCTTGCTGCCGCTGAAGGTGTTATTGAGGCTCGTCACGGAAGCCGGCAGTGCTGCCAGGGACTCCAGATTGTCGGTGCCTGTGAAGGACGATGTGAGATTAGTGCCGGTGAAGTCGCCAAAGGAGACCACGGAAATCAGCGCGGGGCCGGTCGCTTTGAGCTGCGTAATGGGCCCGGCGATCCGCACCTGGATACGCTCACCTTCTGGAAGCATATGCGAAACTGTGCTGGTCTGAGCCGTTGGTGTATAGGCGCCATCACCCCAATCGATGACCCCGTTGCCTACGGCCGTAATGGTGACGCTCTGGCCGCCGGTGTATTCCAGGATGATAGGGTTGATGAATGGCGGAATACCGCAGCTACCCCAGATCGGCTGAGACGTCATTGCACTGTTGAGGCCAAATGAATTGGGAGCCGTTTCGTGCAGTGGAACGCACCATGTGGAAAGCTCTTGCTCGAAACTCGGCGTGTCGCGGAACATCGAGGTCAGCGGGTTATACGAGGTCTCTACCTTACTCATGTCCCAGGCATTGAGCGGCTGGTTGAAGGCAGTGGCACCAAAGAACATCGAGCTGAAGGCAGAGTTCGATTTGTCGGTCGCGGCGATGATATTCCAATCTGCCAGCGGTTGATCGAAGGCGACCGCCTTGTAAAACATCGCCTGGAAGTTCGTTACGCGACTGACATCCCATTCGCCGATCGGTCGATCGAAGCTTGATGCCTCGTTGAAAGTGTTTTGCAGTGTTGTGACTGAACTCGTGTCCCAATCTGAAATATCAGTGTTGAACGCGTTTGCGCCAAGAAACATCGACGACATATCCTCGACGCCGGAGACGTCCCAGAATGCGATGTTGACGTCGAAATTTACAGCCCTGGCAAAAGCGCTGGACATGTCTGTCACGCGGCTCACGTTCCAGTTTCTGATGTCACTGGGCACGGAAGTCGCGTTGTTGAAGATCGAACTCATTTCGAAGACAGTGTCTGGGAGGGCTGCGATTGATTGAAGTTGCGTCACGCCATTGAATGCGGAATTCAGCGACTGAAGGCCAACATCACCGAAGGAGACGACCTTAGTCAGTGTATCCTTGGTTGTGTTCCGGAACGCGGAGTGTGATCCCGTAATATTGACAGTCCATGGACCGTCAGATGTGTAGGTGTGGGAATAACTGCGACTTCCCGCCACGACCGGCGATGTCTTCTGGTCACCCCATTCAATCACGCCATTGCTGTCATTGGATGTCAGCGTGAAACTGGCAGACCGACCTTCGTAAACAAGGACGAGATTTGGATCTTTGGGCTCGTAAACCTCTGGGATATTGATGACTTGTGAATCACCATTATAGTCGGGATCGATTGGAACAACCACAGCCTCCTCGCCAAGGCAAATAAACGGGCCGGGGCTGCCGAAGACATCCCGCGAGATGACCTCGTTCACACGACAGTATGCCTGCTGCACCTTGGCACCGCTGATTGTGACTGCGGCTACTGATGTCAGCGCGATGAGACCGACGATGATGCTGTAGCTCAGAAGCGATGCGCCGCGCTGCCCAAAACCCTTCTTGGAACGCAGATAAGTCGCGAGCATTTTCAACAGGTTTTTCATCACAGGAATCCTCAATCCAAATACTGGCCTGACCGCAGACCCGTGTGACCGGGAAATAGTCCCCTTGCTCCTCGTTGGAAAAAATCCGGAAAGCTTTTCGCGGCGCGTGACGAAAAATAGCCAGCCATTATCTTAAAATTCGGCTGTGCTCGTGTCTCCCTATCAAGCGCGCAGCCTTGAGGCGATCTGAGGGCGCTTCGGGTGGTATCCCTCTGCGCGGCCATCCCCTGTGTTCCGGATAAAGATTTGCTCTCAATTGGCTCATAGGCATCAGTCGTATTGAGAATATACATCTTACAAAAACACATACTTACGCTAAGTCAAGGAAATGAATCAGGCTTATATTTCCGTCATATAAGCATTCCAACGACAATGTTGAGACTATTGATAATTGCCTATTATCGTTAGTGATTGCAAAAAATCGCAGCTTGGGGCAGATTGAGGGTCCGAAAGGACCCTTTGATGCCACAAAAGCCCCCTGCCCTACCGCCATATGGCGTTGATCCAGTTGCATGGGGGACGCGTGCCGGCGAGCTTGATGCCCTGAGGTCGATCATCCCCGAAGCGCGCGCGACACAGCTGGCGGGACTGCTCACTGACGACGATGTCGCTACGCTGCGGCATCTTGCTGAGACCGGGATGGGCATGAACACCCTGCGTGCCCTGAGTTCGGACCTTGGGTATCTTGAGGCCTGGTCCAAGTCCGCCACAGGCGCGGAGCTCCCTTGGCCCGTGCCTCTCGATCTCGTATTGAAGTTCGTGGCGCACCATCTGTGGGACGTTGACGCGCATTCACGCAATCCTAGTCACGGGATGCCAGGGCAAGTCCGTCAAGATCTAGTGGCATTGGGCCTCCTGCGATCATCAGGTCCTCATGCTCCAGCGACCGTGAGGCGGCGCCTGTCGTCTTGGTCAACGTTGCACCAGTGGCGCGACCTGGAAGGCCCCTTTAAGTCCCCTGCCCTGCGCAAGGCAGTTCGCCTGTCGATCCGTGCATCCCCTCGTGGTCGCCGTCGCAAGAGCCGTGAGGCGGTTGTGGGAAGTGTGCTGGAGGCTGTTCTCGGACACCTTGACGACATGATCATCTCGCTAGACAGCTTTGATCACGGCGACTTGTCGGCGGTACACCTTGCAGCTCTACGCGACAGATCTGTTCTGTCCTTGGGGTTCGCGTCCGGCGGCAGGCGCAGGAGCGAACTCACTTCCTTGGACTGCGCCGATATCGAGCGCCGAATATGGACCGGACAGGACGGAGCTGGAGGTAGCGCGCCGGCCGTCTTCTTGCATCTAGGTCGGACGAAGACCACGGATGCCCAGGATGACTTGCAGGTGGCTGTGATCGGTCGTGCCGTGGCGGACCTCGATGCATGGCTGGTTGCAGCCGAGATCAGTGCTGGCCCGATATTCAGGCCAGTAGACCGGTGGGGTTCTGTTGGGCAGGCACCACTCAGCCCGCAGACCGTGAACAGGATCGTCAAGAAGCGACTTGGTGATGCTGGGTTTGATGCTGCCTCTTACTCGGCACATGGCCTTAGGTCTGGTTATCTCACAGAGGCCTTCCTGCAAGGGTTGAGTCTGCCGGAAGCTATGAGCCAGTCAGGCCACAAGTCTGTCAACCAAGCGGCATCCTACTTCAAGGCGTTTGATCGTCTCTCTGGCCGTGCAGCTCGTCTGCTGGACTAGCCCCCTGCCCTATCGAGGTCAGGCTTGATGATACTCTCGGCTGCGTCCGTTATGCCCATGTCGTGATTAAATGTGCCGCGCTCAATGAAGTGGGCCGTTTCTGCAATGACTAGTGGATTATTCATCATGAAAGTATGTGTCGTATGCATGACGATATGATCTTTCATGCCGTTGAGGCGTGTCGATGCCACCGACACCTTTCCGTCGTCTGGACCGTCGACAAGGCTCGAGAAGACCGGGTTCAGCGACAGGTCGCCAGCTATGACGCCGAGTTCAAAATTCGCGGGTGGTAGTCCTGATGCGATACCGTCGGGGCCTGTCATCAGATCTGCTCCTGCTGGTCCGTTTATCCAATGATAAAGATCGATGTCGCCAAGCGCATCCGCGAGGTCACTGCCTTGGTTTGGCGTGCCAAGCATTACGACCCGGTGGATGTTCGGGATTTCATGGTCACGCAGCCAAGTTCGCAGGATCAATCCACCCATGGAATGCGCTACCACACTTGTTGGCTTGCCGGCACATGCCTTGACCCCGACTGGCATGATCGCGTCAGTCAACTGGACGATGTCTGCTTCGGTTGAGGGATAATCGAGGAAGACAGCCTCGTGACCTCGATTTTCAAGTGCTGCGGCCATGACCAACATCGATTTCGATGTCCTGGCCAGACCGTGGATGAGCAGAACGCAATCAGCGTTGCTGGATGATGGCAAGAGAGTTGCAACGGCCATGGCGATAGTGGCGCAGGGCATGCGTGAGATCGTCATTTTTAGTATTCTCTTTGACGGTTTGCATTGTCATTTGAGATATATGACTTTGGCTGAATGACCGATAATCGATCAGCTTAGGGATTTGACCCCTTCTCTCATTTTTGGTTTTTGGAATAGTTTTTTGAGTCCTAAATCAAACGGAAGGCAGAACCATATAACAAAAAAGCAGAACGGTTCGAGATGGCGGAACAAGATATGCCGCGTAAAGCGGTTATTACGCAGGTTGCAGGAGACCAGGGCGTATCGAAGATAGATGCGGAACGCATTGTGCGAACTGTTCTGGAGGCTGTGGCCTCAGAGCTCGCCAAGCGTGGCAGATTTCATATTGCAGAAATTGGTTCCGTATCGGTAGCGACGCGCCCGCCGCGGCGCTATTTCAATCCAAGAACCCTCAGCGAAGATGTTAGCCATGGCGACACTGCGCTCAAGATAAACATTTCCAAGCAGATGCGTGAGCGTCTCGGCAACGGAGATTGAGATTCCACGGTCAAGGGTCGGGTGACCGTGGATAATGGCCTGGAGCGGCTCGGCGGGAGCTGCTCCAGGTCTGTTTTGAAATTCAGAACTGGCGCGTGATACCGAACGTAATTGCAGTCCTGGAGTAATCCTTGATGTCTATGCTTGACTGCGACCAGGATTGGGTCAGGCCCACATAAGGTCGTCCATACCATCCATCCAATTCTGCGAATGAGATTCGGCCCGTTAGGGTTGCGACGTTATCGTGGCGAACTACTCCGAAGACAGGATGAATGATTTCACCATCCCCGACTGACGTTGCTGCTTCGATATCAAAGCCAAGCGCGTTGTTCAGTGGGCCTGACAGTCCGGCAAATGCCGATTTTGAACTGAAGTCCTGGAGGTCGTTCTTGTGATCGAGCTTACTAAAGCTCAGTCCTACGCGAGCCACCATGCCCTTCTCCCCAACGGCACGCACATACCGTGCTGTAAGATATGTGTCGTCATGATCTTGCTCGCCCGCGCGATCATTCGAGACTTTCGTGAATGATCCGGAGAAGTAAACTCCTGACCTTTGATCGATCGTCCAGTCAGCGCTGGCTGCGATCCCCCTGCCCTTCTCAGACGAACCATCGTGGTCGATTGTCCACTGAAGCGTTGGGCCAACGCGCCAGTCGACGAAATCACCGCGATGTCGATACGAGACGCCAGTTTGAAGCGTCAATCGATCGAAGTCTGATCCTTCCCGGTCCCCCAAGGAAGCGCTGAACGTCGGCACGATGTAGCTCTGGGGAGTGATACTGAAGTTGTACGCTGCACCAGCAGAAGCGGTGTATCCGTATCCGCTTTGCGCCACTGTTTCGTCCGTGAGGATGAACGGCAGCCCGTTGATAATGATCTCCTTACGTCCGGCACCAAGGTTTGCGTTGGTGTCGTAGTCGATATTCAGGCCGGCGTTGAACTCCCATGGCGCGAGTCTTGGACAAAGATCCGCCATAGCAGTTTCAACGGCGCGCGCAAAACTTGGCGTTTGCGCCAGATCTTCTCCTCGACCAAATGTCCTTGACGCTTCACCACACTTACCCTGTTCTGCCTGGGATACCCCGAGGTCGAAGAGGATCTGTTGCGCGTTCGGACGGGCGTTGCTTAGCACAGTCAGGATAACTTCCGCGTCGACTGGCCTATATTCCATCCGGGCTTGGATAGCTTGGCCATATCCTTGCTCAACCTGTGCGTCTGTCAGCACCTGCTGCGCTGGTGCCGTTGTTGCTGAGATCATCAGCGCGATCGAGAAAATTGCTTGCTTCATGCTACATCCGTCCAGTTGAGAGGGTTCACGATTGACCCTCTCAACTGGAAGGGTGTCGCAATATTCCCCTTCAGGTTCCTCGTTCGTAACCGCGGAACCCTGCGATGATTCTTGGAACAATCTGGAGGAGATTGTGGTGTGAATACTGCACTTGGTCGCGGCGATTCAAGGTCCCGACTTCGATTGTGACTTCTCTTGCCCCTTGGTCTGCTGCCATGCACATCAGATCTAACACTGCCGGATAATCCGACTTCAAGAGGCGGTAGGTTGCCAAGCCACCTTCGTTATCTGTCGCCCCCGGCAAAAGGACGTATGTCGCTGTCTGATGTCCATGGGACGTCTCTGTCAAGTTAAGTGCCTCAGCAAGGAAAGCCTCATTAGGCGGCCCCTCACCTCTCCGTAATTTTCGAATGGCGACACAGAGAGCTGAAAGTTGCTCCGCTGCTGGCTGTTTGGGCTGAAGTGCTATGATCAATGTCGTATTCCTCTTGCTGAAATTGATATTGGCCAGATGCGGCTTGCCCGAAGTCTTTTGTAGAACTTTTACTCTACATTTTCGGTAAACCCATCATGCCGCATGGAATGCTGCTACTCCATCATACAATTTATCACCTCACATAAAGTCTGACATCTCAGCAAAGAGCACTGGCCAAGCTTCCATCCGGAACAGGTGATTCCACCAGTGAGGACGAGCAACCGACGCCATCCTAAGCCCATCAATTCTATCTGAGACCATGGTGGCGGCTGAGCAGATTTCCGGTCGCCCGCACATGCGCTCGTTTCAACCAATGCATTGCGATTGACGATCAGCCCACGATGCGGCAGGCCCGCCCCCAGCCCGCACATGACACCCGCAGAACGGCCGCAAGGCTCCAGATTTCCGGCCGGAACAGGTTAGATCGCAAAGCTGGACGGCCGTGTCGACGCAGACCATCTCGATAGCGCGTCAAGTATTTAGGTGCCGGATTTCCGGCCGGAACACCCTCCCCCTCTTCCTCCCTCCCTTCCCGAGCGCTCATTGCAATCAATGGCAGGAGTTCGCGGAAAAGCCGGCGAGGCTTCAAAGTTCCGGCCGGAACACAGCAGATCGTGACAATGAATGACGGTGTCGACGCAAGCCATCTCAACAGCACCTGAGATTTTTTGGTGCCAGATTTCCGGCCGGAACACCCTATCCTCCTCTGTCCTCCCGATCGCTTAATGCAATAAAGGCCGAAATCTTTCGCTAAACAACCGGTGTTGCGGCAGGCCTGCCTTCAGCCTGTGCAGGATGTCCGCAGAATGTGGGCTAGGCTCCAGATTCTCAGCCATGACAGGTCAAATCGTACGGCGGTATGGTGCTGTCAACGGTAGCCATCTCGATAGCAGCTCATGTGTTTTTGTGCCCGATTTCCAGCCGCCCCCCATCTCGTCCATCCTCCTCCCGAGCGTTCATTGCAATCAATGTCAGGAGGTCTGCGTAAACATCCGGTGGTGCGGCAGACGCATCTTCAGCCTGCGTAGGGTATCCGCAGAATGCCGGCGAGGCTCCAGCTTTCCAGCCGGAATAGGTCGGAGCTAGGAGCCCGAAGTGCCGAAACAGTCGCTCAGCAATCGCCCACGGAGCAAGACCGGTGCGATTAAAATCTTAGACGGAACAGCTTAGCGGCGCGAATACGGGTGCTGAAAAAAGATCTATGCGGCCCTTTGTTGGACTTACTTTTGCGGACTTGGGTAGATCGATAGTCTTACTGCGAGCAAACCATGGCCACAACTGCACGACTATGCTTCACCGCGGTTTTAAATTTTGAAGTCCTGACTCATTATTCAAGCTGCAACTCCGTCCAGCCGACAGCCTGGATGGGCGGGACGAGCGGAAAGGAACCGGCTTAGAATCCATTTCCGTTACCCTGTTTGTTGTCGTTTATGTTGCTTTAGGTGACTGTAGGTTTGTTCGAAGGATACCGACTATTAAGCGCTTGTATTGCACGATCAGGTTGGCATGCGTGCCGCACCTTTGGATTGCCAATTTCAAGCGGAATATGTGTACCAGCCGAATGCTTTGAAGGCTGATTACTGCACCAAGCCTCCGCAAAAAAAACTAACGCCCTAGGCTAGCTTTAGACTCTAAATCGCGATGTGTATGAGATTTCAAAATCAGGCTCTAAACTAGGCTTAGAGCCACTTGTCAGTGTCTACTATTGGACATCATCCATCAGATTGCGTTCCTGTTTTGTTCTGTGTTGCTTGCATTTAATTGAGGCTGTTCCGGCCGGAAATATGACACCCGTATGTCTCAGATGAGCGCATTTATCCTTTTTTCATGGAAGCATGCGGTTTGGGGTGTTCCGGTCGGAAATCCGGCACCCCTGCGGCCGACTACCATTGCGTGTCGCTTCGGCATGAAGCACGCAGGGCATGGGTGTTCCGGCCGGAAATCTGACACCTCTACGTCCCAGATCAGCGGAGTTTTGGTGCCGCTGCTGCCCATTGAGCTGGCTTATCGGGCTTTCTTGAAGCGTGCCGGGCAGGAGGGTGTTCCGGCCGGAAATCTGGCAACTTTGCGTCCCAGCTGATCGGAAGCTTGGCGCCGCTGCTGCCGGTTGGGCTGTCGCATCGTGCTTCATTGAACCGTGCAGAGCAGGAGGGTGTTCCGGCCGGAAATCCGGCACCTCAGAGATTAAAATGATCGCCTTTATCCTGTCACTCTGGAGCCATGAGGTTCGGGGTGTCCCGATCGACGATTTGGCAGCTCTATGGCAGACCGGGGCTGTGTGTCGCGTCGTCATGAAGCGTGCAGGGCAGGGGGGGGTGTTCCGGCCGGAAATCTGACACCTCAGAGGCCCAGATGAGCGCTTGCGTTTTTTTACTGGGCGATGGGGCTTTGTGTTCCGGATGGCAATGGACCCCACTCCCTCCGGGGGACTTTTTCTATTGCCTCATAAGGGGTGGGGGCAGGGGTGTTCCAATCGAAGTATGTTGCGATAGTCTCGTGGCCACCAAACAAAAAGGCCGCCTTGCGGCGGCCGTTCTTGTTACCATGTGGGATTACTCAGCCTGCTGACTCCATGATCCTAAGGATCTCTGCCAGTTTTTCATCCGGGATCGTCTTACTCTTGATTTTCAGGATCATGTCACCCGTACTTGACCGTGACAGCGATAGCGTTCCCCCACTGGTCTGCTTAGTGCGGAAGGGGAGGGGCTGGCTGACGATCGAGTTCCTATGCTTAGCAGTCTTCTTTGCGAGAGGATGCTCGCTGCGGTTGCCCGATCGCAGTTGTTTGAGAGCTTTGTCGATTTCATCGCGTGATGCGGTGGCAAGGTCGAGGAGTTCTGCCAGCTCATTGTAATATTCAACGACACCACACCCGCGATTCACGGTTGAACGGTTGACGCCGATAATCTCGGATAGCTGGGCTTGGCTGGTTCCGGGTGTTTCTCGTGAAATCAGTCCAATCGAGTACAGACGCTCGATCTGCGTAAGATCCTTACGAACCGAGTTCTCATAAAACCGCTCATGAAGGTCATCGAGGCGCTCTTTCCCTTCTTCGCTGAAGGAGAGGAAGCACAAAACGTCGATCCCGAGTTCCTTGCACGCTGCAAGGCGTCGACGACCTGATTGCAAAGCGAATTCTACGTGAGTGACGTCGCGAGGCGTTGCGGCGTTGGGACGCCAATCCACATCAGTTGGACGAACGCGAATTGGAACGCGCTGTCCACGTTGCCTTATGTTGCTGACGAGAGATTTGAAGCCGTCAGCATCGTCGCCGTCGGCAGTGTCAACGATTCTGTCTGTGCCAACGATATCAGATATCTTTTGCGTCGGGATGAGGATCGGGATCTGACCGTCGATGATACCACTGAACTGGACTTCATTCGCCTTCTTTGCTTCTTCTTCGACCTCTTCGAAGCGCTCGCGCAGCCGAGCACGGCCTTCAGCAGCCCAAGCTCCTACAACCTTAGGGGCCGTCTCCCGACCTGGTTCATCGCCTGCATCTGCCTTTCCACCATTCATTCCTGACATGAATGCCGCCGCACTGCGGCTCTTCTTCACTGGATCACTCATGCTGCGATCTCCTTCGCCTTAGTTCCCTTAACCTTGACTCTGACTGGTTCACTTTTCGATTCAGTCCACCGTGGCACGACCCCATCAGGGTATTTTTCATCAATGAAGGCGTTGGCAAAGCCGCGGACCTGCATGTTGGGTATCACCCGGTGAAGAATGTGCTCACTGACGGCATTTGCATTGGCAATGACGCTCTTGATGCCGGCGCGTGTCCCTTTGTCAGGCACGAACTCGTAAGCGGACTGGAACTTCATGAATGCGTTGGCTGCGGCATCGTTGCTGCGGTAATACACAGGCGAAATGAAGTCCTGATTCAGCGTATAAAGTTCTCCAATCGTCTTTACGTCGACGTCGTTCTGCGTGTTCACGAGGGTAGGGAGAACCATCGAGCCATTTGGCTTGAACTTGATCGGGTTTGCCAACTTGTTTTGAAAATAGAGATACTCTTCAAGGCTGCCGAGGTAGGTATGCAAGGTTGAGAGGTCGAACCCCTTCATGGTTTGAGGGACGATCAGGGTGTCTGCGGCCATCACCGCGTTCACTTGCGCCAGGCTGAGTGACGGTGCGGTATCGATCACGACGATATCGACACACTCCGTCAATGCACGCTCGTAGGCGTCATTGTCAAAACTGCCGTCTGACAACATCAGATCTTCAGGCGCAGTCTTGGGCGGATAGGCCTTATCCCATGCTGTGATAGCGTCTCTCAACATCCTGAAGATTTGTTTGTCTTCAGGGACCTCGGATTGTGTCATCATGTAAAGGGCGATGTCGGCAACCTGAATGGACGCTCCCCCTGGAATTAGACGTATGCCCGGCCAAGGTGTCGGCTGCCAAAAACTATTCAATCGCAGATCATTGTGTTTGATTCTGCGGCGAAGAGACCCATCTTCAGGGAGACCCATAAAGCTGGTGAACGTATCAACATCCGGGTCGATGATGCCGACGGCGTCATCCACGAAGTAAAGAGAGCAGGTAGACTGCGGGTCTGCGTCAATGACGCCGACCCGGAGACCGTAGTAGATCGCGCAAAATTGGGCGAAATGAGCGCTGGACGAGGACTTGCCGGTGCCTCCCTTCAAACTGTTGAATGTTACGACCGGCAGAGGATCGCCTGGACTGCGCCACGGCAAGCTTATCGTGCGACTGCTGGGTCTGGCGGCGGCCATTGCGCGCACCTTCATGACGTCCGCAACAGACAGAGTCTTCTCGCGGCCTCTAACTTCTCCTTCCGGGGCATCGGGGTGCTTGAGGAGCCCATATAGATGGCTCCGGTCACAACCCAGGATGTCCGCCGCCTCTGCGTTGGAAAGGCGCCTCAGAATACGATTGGCCCGCGTGGTGTTCATTCGAACACGGTGCATGCCATCTTCTACGTAGCGTTGGGACTGCTCGATGAAGTCTGGGATGCTTTTAAATGGATTGCTCATGCATGCCTCCGGATGGGTCCAAATGGCCCCTTAATCGGGGCTCTGCCGGGACCGTTGCCGATTTGAGCGAGTTAATCAACATTTTTTAGACGATACCCGGCCAGATGTGTTGTCTTTGACTTCATATGTGTTTGCAGCAACACTGGAATCCAATGATCGAGCCCCTTTTCCGACCAATAACCTGCTCTTGTGTCACTCTGTAGTTTGTCAGACCTGCTGGCGGCGACCAGACGTCTGCATCTGTGCGCTTTGACCCCCTCTGGCGGATCACTCAGCCACGGAAGTAGAGGTCTCATTCCTTTCCGTGATGATCTGTATCTTATTGGAATCTCTGCATCCTGCTTTTCGGGTGAGAATAACAGACAGACAGGCTTTCACGCTATAAAGACCGAGGACTCTTGGTGGCCACCCGGACCATGTAAGCGCGCTTTTGAAACAACCCCGCTAACGTCATGTCTGCCTTACCTGGCTGGACAGCGTCAGCAGGGGGCTTGCAGGTCTGGGTGATCTGCCATTCTCCAGACAAGCGCTTCCAGTGCGGCTGCCATGATGTATCGAGAGCATCGATGGATGCGGCGATAGATGGCTTTGTTTTTGCAAATGCAGCGATTGCTTTCGCTGCCGCCGTTACGCTCACATCATCCGCGCTCAGCTGCCGGCGATGCACGAATTCGGACACCACTTGCTTCGCTTGGGCTATTGCTGCGCCTTCGTCGAGGAGACCCACTTGGTCTGCTCTCTGTGCAGCTATCGTCAGAACTTTTGACATCAGGGATTCTGGCGGAAGCTTCCCGAATGAGCCGACAGGATCGCTGTCGTTGGATCTGAATTCCTTCCAGACAGCTTCATCAGCATTTGTCCAAACCAAACCGGGAGTCTTGGTTTGTTGAATTTTAGTTATTGGACCCGAAGGGTCCTTGCATTCAGCATCCTGAACGCTGCGTTCAGATTTCTGTGCGTTCTGATCAGTCTTCGGGATAGGGGCGGGGCGTGCGTTGCGGTGGGTGGTAGGGCAGGGGGCCTCATTGCCCTCCTGTGCTGCCGTGGTTTCGGCGCATGCGTCAGACTTGGTAGCCTTCCGGGCAGCTTTCCGCGCGGTCAGTCCAGACCAGTGCGCGAGGAGATTCTTCCATTCAAGGAGGGTGATCTTGACACGGTAGTTGTATCCATTGCCAAACGTTTGGCTGTCGCAGCCGATCAGGCCTGCCTTCTTGAGTTCGGCTACGTACGACGTGACCGATGCCCTTGATCGGCCGAGTATGTCGCCGAGCTGTTCGTAGGAGCACCAGCTCTGCCCTTTGTCGTTGGCGTAGGCACACAGGGCGACAAGAAGCGCCTTTGCTGGCGGGGTGATAGGCAAATAGATCCAGGCGTGCGGAACGCGCACGAAGCCACCTTCTGGCGGCACATTTGTCGATGACATGGAGTCACAACCTCTTATTCGGTCAAAAACCGTTGCGTGAGGTCATCTGATGGCTTAAACAGAACAGTATACCGACTGTGTTTGCCTACAGCGTCAGATGACGTGGGTGGACTTGGTTTGAAGGCCTCGATCGGTTGGCGCCGGTCGGGGCCTTTGCTTTTCCTATGACATGTCAGCCATCTCCGTGTCAGTGAATGCCGATGACCCGCGGTCTGTTAGAAGCTCCACAAGTGATTCAGCAGCCGACAATGATCGGGTGTCTCCACCGGTCTCTGATAGAGGAAGAAGCTTGTTGATGCTTGGCAAGGCGTCAGGACCCTTGCAGACGCGTATGTAGACACTTTCCAGTGGGGCTCTGCCATCCAGTGGTATGAAGCCATCTTCGGTTTTGCGAACCAGGCTGACAGACAGATACCTGCTCATGTCCGGACTGGCTGAAATCAGTTCGATCGCCTTGGAGAGCGGGCGCTTCTTGAATCCTTTCAGGGTGTCGGCGCTGGGAACACGCAGACGCAAATCTTCGATCTGAATGTATACATCTTCACCCTTGGCGTAGATGAGGTTCGCCAGACAGATCGCATAGATGCGCGAGCAAGAGGATTGGGCGGATGTAATGCTTTTGAAGCGCTCCCTGGTCATGTCGAAGCCGTCACCTTGGGTGATCCATCTGAACGCGTCCACAGAAAGCGAGATCTTTAAACCGATCACTTCCTTGCCTTTGTCTGTATGCAGGATGTCTTCTTCAAACGCATCGATCCAACTGAAATGTCTGCGTCGTGACACGTCAGCGCTGATGGCTGTCTCAGCTGTAATTTTGGTGCTGTGCAAGCGCTGGAGCCGCTCGGTGACGCGCCTGTAATCTGAGCCACCGGTAGAACCGCCTCCTCCAATCAGATCAATGACTTCCCGGCGGTCGATATTGATGTGCCTCGTTGGCTGTCCACCGGATTGGATGACATCCCTGATGTGGGCGGCCAACAACATCATGATCTTCTGATCCATGAACGTCGGAATGCGGACACCCGCATCGTGCGATCTTATGCGGATGCGACATCCGTCTATGACCGTTTCAAGATCATGAATTTCGTTCTGTTCTGCGAACATTGGCAGAAGCATTGTGTGGAGATCTGAGCGGACTCCGGCTACGATCGGCTGGCCAGACTGACTGCCTGTCTTTCTTGTAGCCTGTTCCCGCTGTTTTGATGTTGTGCCCGTGGTCGTCATCTTACTGCCTGTTCCGACTGTTTTTTGGTTCGTTGCACACAAGAAGAACGTAACCACCTACCTTTCGGCAATAGGAAAACTCTAAATCTGCATAAAACATGTTGTCGTCCTTCTTAGAAAAAGACGCTTATGTTGCTAAGAAACGTTATATTTCAAAATATTAGATGGTTTTTGGAGTTGTGCCCTGCGTCAATTTTCATGCTGTTGTCACGTTAAGAGTGCTAATGTGTTGACTGGGCGCCGTGCAACCTGAGGCGCGTCGAAGTGGTTTACTCGACGCGAATCTCTCGCTTCTGTGAGAATCGATTTGCGGGAACAGTTTGAAGTTGCAGGGGGCATTGTGCAACTTCGACCACAAGAAAGCCTGTTCCTTGGAGTTGCATGGATAGGGCATTACGCAACTTCGCAAGATTTCGACCCATATGCGTTGCGACATCACTACATGTGGCACCGTCCATCGGTGCGTTGAGGGTCTGCGCCTTATGGTCGATGCGCCCTCTTGCAGTATATGCAGTCACGTGATGCTAAAGAAATTAATGCGTAGCCACGGTATGTAATGCCTACTGGCGGCCGAAGTTGCATAGGGCATTGTGCAACTTCACCCTAGCGAATGGCATCCACTGAAGTTGCAAAGGGCATTGTGCAACCTCGCAGTAGATCGCGCCACCTCTTCGAAGTTGCATAGGGCATTGTGCAACTTCGCGTCTGAGGTCTTTTGATATTGTCTCATGAAAATAGCCCCGGCGACACGCGTCGCCGGGGCCGATCGTAATTGTTCAGAACTTGCGTGCGCGCAGTTTGCGTGGTGCCCGCGGGTCGACGAAGGCTGTCGGCCGACCGAGCAAACCTGCCTCGGACAGGTAGCGTGAGGGTTGTCCCGCGCTTTGCGTGCCCATCCGGTATCCCGCGTAGGAGATGTGCAGCTCCTGGCGTGGGCGTGTAAAGGCCACGTGAGCCAGACGGCGCTCCTCGTCAGGTCCGTAGCTCGTCTTCTCAGAGCGTGCATTTGGAAACACGCCTTCTTCCATCGCAGGGCAGAAGACGCAGTTGAACTCGAGACCTTTGGAAGCGTGGACCGTTGAGATGACCACACTGTCGTCTCCCCACCCCTTGTCTGCTCCCGCTTGAAGCGAGATTATTTCGAGGAATTCCATCGGTGTCGTATAAGCGCCTGCCTCCTCGACGATCTCCTTGAGGTTTTCCAGTCGCAGTTCGTATTGCGGGTCCTGATCGTTCTCGCGACGCCATTCCCAGTAGCCGGTCTCGTCGAGGATATCGTCGAGGATGGCGCCGGCGGTAGAGCCATTTTGCAGGATGCTCTCGATGGTATCGAGGATCTCGACGAGATCCTTGTAGGTCCGGAAAGCAGCCGAGCCTTTCTTGCAGCGGGTCGCAAGCACAGCTGCTGCATCACGTATGGTGCACTGATCAGACATCATCACCCGCCGCAGGTCGCCGATCTTTTGCGGACCCAGGCCACGCGACGGCTTGGATGCGATCCTGCTGAAGTGGACGTAGTCCATGGGGTTCGTCGCGATCGTTAGCCACGCGATAGCGTCCTTGATCTCTTCGCGCTCGGTGAACTTCATCGCCCCTGCCACGACGTAGCGGACACCGCGTTCGCGCAGCGCGCGCTCGATGCCGGTGATGATCATGCCAGAGCGACACAGAATTGCGATCTCGGCGGGGACTTCACCGCGGTCGATCTTTGATGCCACGAGTGACGCGATTTCGTCGGCCTCGTCGCGACCCTGGTCGTAGTAGCGTAGGAAGTGGGACGGATGATCACCGTTCCGCGGACTCGTCAGCATCTTGTCCAGCTTATCCTTGCGCCGGAGCGGCGTGACGACGGCGTTGGCGACATCGAGGATCTCCTGCGTCGAGCGATAGTTCGTGTCGATCGTCACTTGGGCGCAACCGGTCCAGACCTGGGGGAAGTTCATCATGATCTCGGGGCGTGCGTTCCGCCATTCGTAGATCGACTGGTCGGTATCTCCGACGACGCAGATGTTGCGGTGATCGCGCGCCA
>NZ_JBMERN010000088.1:0-15958 GCF_049310965.1 Loktanella sp. DJP18
CAAGCGTTCGCGGACATGGCATCGCGTGACTTGAGATTTGCATAGAAGCTCGGAAGATCCTGCCAGCGCATCGCCTTGTGGTGCTTCGGCTTGGCTTTCACCTTGGGCAGAACATGCGCATCCTTGATGGCCGTCACAGGATTTTCGCCAGAACGGAATCCCCTAGACCGCGCGACATCCAACACGGTCTTGATCCGTTGTGCTAGACGTCTCGCTGTTTCATGCTTTTCGGTCCAGATCGGTGATAAGCACATCAAGATTTCGGGCTGATTGATGCTGTCGATCGGCATACGGCCAATCTTGGGGAAGGCGTAATCGCGCAAGGTATTAATCCATTGCTGGCCGTGCTTGGCGTTTTTCCAAGTCGGCATGCGTGCCAGATGAACTTGTTGGGCAACTTCCTCGAATGTTGGGATCTCGCGTTTTGCGTTGAACCTGGGGTTCAGACCTTGCTGTGCCATTCGGCGATATTCCAGCGCCCGGTCGCGCGCCTGATTCAGGGTGACGAGATCAGCACCTCCCAAACCGAAGTCGGTTCGAAGTGGCGCACCCATTTTGTTTTTCTGCCCTTTCACCGTGACGCGCACGATCCACCGCCGCGCACCCGAAGGATCAACGACCAGGTAAAGGCCGTTGCCATCCCCGTGCCGTCCAGCGCCAAGGTTCTCGACCAGTTTCCTCGTAAGCTTGCCGGACACCGCCATCACTCATACCACTATCTATACCACGCAAGGAACGAATATCAGTACAATCGAAAGAAATCCAGCATGATCGGCAATCGTCATAAAACCCAATGATACAAGGCAGAATGGTCGCTGTAGATGACCCAAACAAAACCTATAAAATGGGGGTCTGGCGGAGACGAAGGGATTCGAACCCTCGATACCGTTTCCGGTATGCGCCCTTAGCAGGGGCGTGCCTTCGACCACTCGGCCACGTCTCCGCCGACGGGTATAGCCGCGGGGGATAAAGACATTCAAGGTCGGATTCACCGGGATGGAGAGATTCTCGGGTCCTCGGCTCGGACCCTCGATATCGCCATCCGGGAACCTCGAGCATCTGGGGCGTTGTGCTGCATCGACATGTGTCCTCTTCATGAAGGCCGACGATCTCGGCATCCATCCCATCGTTCCGGGTCCTGGCCTTCTTCACAAGTTCGGGCGAGAAGCTCCCGTCTCCATTCCGGTCACACCGTACGGCGATCTGCGGCTCGCCGTTCTGATCTTCAGTCGCTTCAGGGTGAAACCGTTGCAAAGCTGATTAATCGGGCGGTGCTTCCGTCCCGTCCTGATGGTCCAAATGCGCGGCAGCTTGGGAGTGAACGAGGATCGCTTCATCGTCCGTCCCGGTCACAAGACACCGACGAACGCAAAATGCGGACGCGTCAGGGGATCTGGCTAACGGCGTCGCAGGGAGAGAGTGTCACGGGAAGGCCGGATGCGGTGCCGAGGGTCCGGCAGTCTCCGTCGGCGCACAGCGTCCATCCACTTGTCGTGGCCCCCGATGCGGCAAGGGTCAGGGCGGGCACGTTCAGATGACCGGGGGAAACCCACCAGCCGTCCTGCCATGTCGCGTCCGGGGCCGGTTCCATCCCGGCACCAGACCCCTTGATGCGGGAACGGTCAAGCCGCAGGGTGTCTGCGCCGACGTTCCAGGTCTCCTCCCAGGTGACATGCTCGACCGAATGGGTCCAGCGCAGGGTAAAATCACCCGACGCAAGCTGGAGCGCCACCGCTCCGATGGCGAGGCAAGCCGTCACGCCAGCGCCCGGCGGCGTTTCCACAACAGGGCACCGACAAAGACCGCCGTCAGCGCAAAGCCGATCTCGTCCGTGATGGGGAGAGCGGCGACCAGGATAGCGGCGGTGGCGACGGCGAGGATTCTCAGCGGCCAGCCCAGCGGTCGCCCGACCCAACCGATCACGGCGGCGCCCCAAAGCCCGATGCACAGCACCGTCTTGAACACGATGTAGGCAACGGCGGGCCAATAGCCGATGGCCTCGGCCAGTGGACCGCCGGCCTGCAACATCAAGGCGGGCGTATAGACGGCCATGAAGGGGATGACGAAGCCCGCGGCGGCCACCTTGATCGCCTCCATGCTGATCTTCAGGCCGCTTTCCCTGGCGATGGGAGCGGCGGCAAAGCAGGCCAGTGCCACGGGCGGCGTGAGATCTGCAAGGATGCCGAAATAGAAGACGAACATGTGGCTGACGATCAGCGGCACGCCGAGCGCCAGCAAGGCAGGCCCGGCGATGGACGATGTGATAATGTAGTTGGGGATCGTGGGGATGCCCATGCCAAGCAGGATGCAGGTGAACATCGTCAGGATCAGTGACAGCAGCAGGCTGTTCTGGCCGACCGCCACGATGAATTGGCCGAATGTGTTGGCAGCACCCGTCAGGGTCATGGTGCCGATGATGACGCCGACCAGCGCGCAGGCGACACCCACGGGCAGCGCCGTCTTGGCCCCCTCGGCCAGTGAATCGCGGCACAGCAGCAGTGTTTCGCGCCCGCCTTTCGTGAGGGCACACCAGACGATCAACGCGACCAGCGCCGCGATCAGGACGTTGATGCCGAATTGCAGAAAACCGGCGGCGACGAGTCCGAGGCACAGCCAGAAGATGAAACGCATCGTGCCGGCTGGCAGGTTCAGGACGGCTGACCCGCCAAGGATCAGCAGCACGGTCAGGCCCAGTCCAATGGTTCCGGCGAACAGTGGCGTATAGCCACCGAACAGCAGGTACACCAGCACACCCAGCGGCACGAGCAGCATCCAGTTCTTGCGGATCGCGGCCCGGGCTGACGGCAGCTCTGCCTTGTTCAGCCCTTGCAGGCCGTAGCGACCGGCTTCCAGATGCACCATCCAGAAGGCAGAGGCGAAATAGAGGATCGCGGGGATCAGGGCGGCCTTCACGACCTCGACATATGGCACGTCCAGGGTCTCGGCCATGATGAAGGCCACGGCGCCCATGACCGGCGGCATGATCTGCCCACCCATCGAGGCCGTTGCCTCGACCCCGCCGGCAAAGGCCGGACGGTAGCCGAATTTCTTCATCAGGGGGATCGTGAATTGCCCCGTCGTGACGACATTGGCCACGCCAGAGCCCGAGATCGTGCCCATCAGACCGGAAGAGACGACGGCGACCTTGGCGGCACCGCCCTGCCGGTGCCCGAACAGGCCCATCGCAACGTCCGTGAACAGGCGGATCATGCCAGCGCGTTCAAGGAACGATCCGAACAGGATGAAGAGGAAGATGTAGGTCGACGACACGTAGGTCGGGATGCCGTAGATGCCTTCGGTCCCGAACGCCATGTGGTCGATGACCTGCGAAAAGTCGTAGCCGCGATGGTTTAGTGGTGCGGGCAGGTATTCCCCAAACAGGCAGTAGGCTAGGAACAGGCCCGCGATCAGTGGCAAGGCAAAGCCCATCATCGTCCAGGCGGCGGCAAAGACGACGACAAGTGCGATCACGCCAACGACGATGTCTTGTGTCAGGGGGCGTCCCGCGCGCAGGATCAGAGGCTGGTATTCCCACCATTGATACAGCGCCACCGCCACACCAGCGAGCGCAAAGGCCCACGCCAGCGCCCGCAGAGGGGTAGACACGCGCCGCCCGTAGGCCACCAGCGGAAAGGCCAGCAGCGTCAGAAACCCGACGTGAAACGCACGGGTAATCTGGCTGGACAAGTCGATGATATGGGCCGCCGTGACGATCTGGAAGACCGAGAAGACGACGGCGATCCAGAACAGCAGACGCCCCACGGCATCATCGCCGAACGAAACCTCGTGACCCTCCAGCGGATCGGGGGGCGTGGCGGGATTTGTCATCTGGGCACCTGCTGATCGGCGAAACGAAATAGGGGCGCGCCTCATGGACGCGCCCCCCCGACGGGCGGGTGCCTTATTGCATCACGCCCATTTCGCGGTAGTAGCGTTCGGCTCCCGGGTGCAGCGGGATGGGCATGCCTTCCAGCGCGTTGGCGATATCGATCTGCGCCGCCGCCTGATGCGACGCGACCAGCGTGTCGAGGTTCTCGTACAGTTGCTTTGTCATCTGGTAGGCGACCTCTTCGCTGACCGCGTCGCTGGTCACGAGAAAGTTCGAAATGGCAACGGTCGGCACATCCTCGGTCTGGCCGTCGTAGGTGCCTGCAGGGATCGTGGTGGCCACGTAGGGTGCGCCCAGTGTCTCTGCGACGGATGCCGGAACTGCGACCACGGTGATCGGCAAGGAGGTCGAAAGGTCACGGATGGAAGCGACCCCAAGGCCAGCCGACTGGAGCGTGGCGTCCAGTTGGCGGTTCTTGATCAGTTCGACCGATTCCGCAAAAGGCAGATATTCGGTCTTGCCCAGGTCCTCATAGCTCATGTCCATCGCACCGAAGATGGCGCGGGCGTTCAGTTCCGTGCCCGACGCGGGTGCACCGACCGACAGGCTTTTTCCGGCGAGACCCGCGAAATCCGTGATGCCGCTTTCCGCGCTGGCCACGATCTGGATGTAGTTCGGATAAATCGCCGCGATGCCGCGCAGTTTGTCCAGCTTTTGCGGGAAACCGGCGTCGGCGTCCCCGGCCCAGGCTGCCGCGACGGAATCGCCCAGTGCAAAGCCAAGCTCGCCCCGACCATCCTGCAGCAGGTTCAGGTTCTCGACGCTGGCTTTCGTGGATTGGACCTGCGTGCGCACGCCTTCGATCTTTTCGCCATAGATGTTGGCCAGACCGGCACCCAGCGGATAATAGACGCCAGACGTGCCGCCCGTCAGCACGTTGATGAAGTCCTGCGCATGGGCCGCGAAGGGTGCGCCGATCAGCGTCGATGCAAGAATGCTGCCCCGCAAGGCGGATTTCAGGTCGATCATGGTGTTCCTCCCAGAATTGGCGACCCTCGGTGGGTGCCCGCCTGCGATTGTTTATGACGCTGGCGGACGGGGCAAGCCATTGTTGAGGGCTTGCTCCGTTTTTCGGTCGGAAGCTGATCCTGTAGGCGCGCCAAGGTGCCGATGGGCAGGGGTTCAGGTGACCCCCCGCATCCGTCAGGCTGGCTTTGCAAAGGTCGGCGCGACACCGGGCTGCGCGCGGCGGGCGCGCCGTTCGCCCAGCATCAGCATCGCCGGAGTGACGATCAGGGTCAGGACCGTCGCCACGACCAGGCCGCCGGCGATGGCGGACGACAGTTCCGTCCACCACTGGGTCGATGGCGCGCCGTAGATGACCTCTCGGGTAAAGAAGTTGAGGTTCACGCCGATCACCATCGGCAGGAGGCCCAACGCCGTCGTGACCGATGTCAGCACCACGGGTCGCAGGCGCTGCGCACCGGTGCGCAAGGCGGCCTCCAACGGCGATTGCCCGCTCTTCTTGAGGTCGTTGTAGGTGTCGATCAGCACGATGTTGTTGTTCACCACGATCCCTGCAAGGGCGATGACCCCGATCCCGCCCATGACGATGCCAAAGGGCCGCCCGGTCACGATCAGCCCGAACAGGACGCCGGCAATCGAGAAGACGATCGCGCTCATCACCACGAAGGCCTGATAGAAATTGTTGAACTGGATCACCAGGATCACAAACATCATGAAGATGGCCGATATGAACGCACCGGCCAGGAAGATCATCGAATCCTGCTGATCCTCGGCCTCGCCGGCAAAGGTCGCCTCGACGCTGTCGGGCAGGTCCATGTCGGCGATGGCGGATTGCAAGGCGGTGACCTGGTCGTTGACGAGCACGCCGGGGGCCACGTTCGCTTCGATCGAGATGACGCGGCTTTGGTCGACGCGGGTGATGACGCCGCTGCGCGGGGCCGGTTTGAAGGTCACGAAGTTCGAGATCGGCACAAGGCCGGCGCTGGTCGGCACGCGCAACGATTGCAGGTCCTCCAGCGTGCGGCTGTTCGACGGAAAGCGCACGTTGATGTCGACGGCACCCTCGGCATCGTCGGGACGGTAATCCGCCACGGTGATGCCGCGTGTCAACAGTTGCACGGCCTGCCCCAGCGACGAGATGTCGGCCCCGAAACGCGCTGCCTCTGACCGGTTCACGCTGATGCGCCACTCGACGCCGGGCAGGGGCAGCGTGTCCGTGACGTCGGTGAATCCGCCGATGTCGTCCATGGCCGCGCGGATGCGCCTGACCGCATCAGCTTGCGTTTCGGTGTCGTTGGCACGGACCCGCAGGCTGACGGGCTTGCCGCTTGATGGGCCATTGGACGCCGTCTGTACCTGCACGTCAATGCCGGGAATGGTCGCCATGTCGGCCCGGATGTCCTCACCGATCTCGGCCGCCGTGCGGCGCGTGTCCCATTCCGTGAATTCGATCTGGATGGTGCCGATCAGGTCGGCGGCCTCCTGATTGCTGCCACCGGACCGCGCATAGACCGACTTGATCTCGTCGTAGGTGAACAGGCGGCTTTCGACCTTGCGCACCAATGCGTCCTTCTCGAAGATCGAGAAGTTGTCCTGTGAACGGACCTGCACCTGCGCGAAGTCAGGTTCGACGGACGGAAAGAAGCTGATGCCGTTGCCGAATTTGCCATAGGCCCCGAAGCCCGCAATCAGAAAGCAGACCGCCATGATGACTGTCGCCCAGGGGCGCAGAATCGCGAATTGCAGAACCTTGACGTAGCCCCCGATAAATCCTTTCAGATCACGCGGATCACCCTTTTCAGCCGCATGCAGTCCGGCCTTGTCGCGGGCCGATTGCGGTGGCCTCTTGCCGATGATGCCGCCCACGACCGGGATGAAGACCAGCGCCATGAACATCGATGCGGTCAGCGTCAGGATCACGGTGATCGGCAGGAATTTCATGAACTCGCCCACGATGCCGGACCAGAACAGCAAGGGAAAGAACACCGACAGCGTCGTCGCGGTGGATGCGATGATTGGCCAGGCCATCCGCTTGGCGGCGTAGGCATAAGCGACCTTGGGCGGATCGCCTTCCTGCAGGCGGCGGTCCGCTAATTCGGTCGTGACGATGGCCCCGTCCACCAGCATTCCGACGACGAGGATCAGCGAAAACAGCACGATGATGTTCATGGTATAGCCCATGAGATACAACGCCGTCACCCCGGCGAGGAATGCGCCGGGAATGGCAAGACCGACGAGCAGCGACGACCGGATGCCAAGCGCCCAGACGATGACGATCATGACGAGGATCACGGCCGCGATGACGTTCGCCTCCAGATCGGACAGCATCGTCTCGACCTGCTCGCTCTCGTCCTGGATATAGGCCACGGCCACGCTATCGGGCCAGTCGACCTGCGCCTGTGCGATGACGCTGCGGACCGCGTCGACGGTTTCGATGATGTTGGCCCCCGACCGCTTCTTGATCTCGAGCGCCAGTGCCGGCTGACCGTCGATGCGGGCAAAACCGGTCGGGTCTTCGAAGGTACGGCGGATCGTGGCGACGTCGCCGAAGGTGACGACCGTATTGCCGCGCACCTTGACCGGCAGGGCCATGACATCGTCGATATCCTCGATCAGGCCTGGCACCTTCAGCACGATGCGGCCGGCACCGTTCTCGATCGCGCCAGCGGCGATCAACCGGTTGTTGCGGTTGATCTGGCCGATCAGCTCCTCAAAGCTGATGTTGTAGGTCTCGAAGACGGTGGGGTCGATCACCACCTCGAGCAGCTCGTCGCGCGCACCGCCGACATCGACCTCCAAAACGCCGCCCAGTGCTTCGATCCGGTCGGCCAGATCCTCTGACAGGGTGTTGAGCGTGCGTTCCGGCACCGGGCCGGACAGGATCACGGTCAGGATCGGAAAAAGGGCGGTGTTGATCTCGGTCACGACGGGGTCGGTCGCGTCCTCGGGCAGGTCGGTGGTGGCGCGGTCAACGGCTTCGTTCACCTTGTCGAGCGCCGACGCCGCATCGAACCCGGCCTCGAATTCAAGCTGCACGCTGGCGTGCCCTTCGCTGGCGTTGCCGGTCATCTGCTTGAGCCCGGTCAGCGACGACAATTCGGTTTCCAGCGGATCGACCAGCAGGCGTTCCGAATCCTCGGGAGAGATGCCGTCGACGCTGGTCGAGACATAGAAGATCGGGATCGGGATTTCGGGCGAGCTTTCCTTCGGGATCGCCGTATAGGCATACGCCCCCACCAGCAGGATCATCACCAGCGTCAGGACGACCACGCGGGCACGGCTGAAGGCGGCGTCGATCAGCGCGTTCATTGGTCGGACCCCGACGCGATGATCGGACCGGGGTCAGCATTCTCGGCCTCTGCGTCCTGAACTGGCGCATCGGGAGCCGTATCGGCGATCTCGGCGGCCTCTTCCTCGGGCTGGGGATCGACGGTTTCGCCATCCGTCACGAACCCCTGTCCGATCGAGATGATCTGTGCCTCGTCCGGCAAGCCGGAGATCCAGATTCCGTCCGTCTGGGCGCGCACGATGCTGACTTCGTGAAATTTCACCTTGTTCTGGTCATCGACGGTCTTGATGCCGAGCGTGCCATCGGTATCCAGCGACAGCACCGCGGGCGATACGAAATGCGCCCGGATTTCACCCGTTGGAATGCGCAGCTGCGCGCTGATGCCGGCAGGGATGGCCGCATCGGCATTGGGCACCTCGATCTCGGCGGTAAAGGTCCGGGTTTCCGCATCAGCGCTGCTGCCGACAAAGCGGACGACGCCGGTGGCGGTCGCACCGGTGATGAAGGCGACCTCGGCGGTCTGGCCGACCGCGATGTCGCGCACGGCTTGCTGCGGCACCTGTATGCTGATGGTCAGCGGCGTATTGTCGACGATCCGGCCGACCTCCGCCCCGGTGGCGACGTATTCGCCGACATTGACGTCGAGCGTTTCCAACCGGCCCGCGAACGGCGCGCGGATTTCAGTGTCGGCGATTGCTTCCTCGGCAGTACTGACACCGGCCTGTGCGGCGGCCAGCGTCGCCTGGGCCTGACTGACGCGGTCTGCGGTGGCGATGCCACGGTAGACAAGGGCGGTCGCATTGTCGAACTCGCGCTGGGCGCGGTTCAGCTCTTCCTGCGCACGATTGAGGTCTGCCTGCCGTGCGGCGGTGTCAAAGCGGGCGATGACCTGCCCGCCCTCGAGGTCGGCACCGCGCTGGACCAGTACCTCGCCGATCTGGCCGGACGTCTCGGCCCGGATCGGCGTGTCGCGGTCCGGCAGGGCCTGACCTTCGGCGGCGAAGACCTGTTCGACCAGATCGGCCTGCGACTGCCGCACGGCAACGGTGACGGCACGGGGGGCGATCGGCGCGGCCGCTTCCTGCGCAGGTTCCTCGGACGGAAGCACGAAACCGCTCCCCATCCAGCCGATGATGGCCAGCGTGAGGCCGCCGGCGACCCATTTGGACCTGTTCGATCCCTTGTCGTTGTCAAAGGTCAGGGCCTGACGCTGTTCGGGTGCGGGATCGGTCATCTTGTATTCTCCTGCGGATGGCACCGATCGCGGCACCGTCCGCCCATTGCATGGTATCTGAAACAGCGGGCGCGGCATCCGCCGCCGTCCTGGACATTTTTCATGAGGTGGCAATCGCTTGCAGCATAAGGCGATGCTCTGACGGATTGCCGAGGGTGATGGTGCCGGGGGCCAGACCCAGCAGGCGGCCGATCAGCGCCGCCTCGGCGGCCATGCGCTGATCAAGTCGGGCCGCTGCGGCTTCGAGGTCGCCCTTGCCGATGTCATCCACCGCATCCAGAAGATGCTTTCGCCGCCCGTTCGACATGCCCACGATGGTCTCGGACACCAGCGCGACGTCCGGCACATCGAACGACCCGTCCGCGACGCCTTGCAGGATCATGTCGCGCAGAACGGGGCGGGCGGCGGCGTTCGTGGCGGCGGTGATCCTCTGGAACAGCGCATCGTTGCCGGGACGCAGCATGACGTCGATCAGGAACTTGATCTGCGGCACCCTCTCGGCCTTCCAACGACAGGTCTCGGCCAGGAAGGCGTTGAAGCGGTCGATGGCCGTCCCCGACGTCGCATCCCGCGCGTCCTGTGCCGCCGCCAGCGCTTCTGTCGTGAACCGTTCGATAAGACCGTCAAGAAGATCTTCTTTGGCGTTGAAGTGGTGGTAAAAGCCGCCTTTTGAAATGTCGGCCTCTTGCAGCACGTCGGCCACGGTCACATGGTCCCACCCCCGACTGTAGAACAGTGCGAGGGCTGCATCGAGGATATCGGCCCGCCGAGCGTCCGGCGCCATGCGCAGACGCTTCGCACGCGGGGCCTTCAGAACCTCGGAGACACTCATGGGGGCAATGCTTTCACTACAAACCGGCGGTCGGTATGTAGGTGCGCGATTCCTTAAAACAAGGCAAGCGCGGAATGGATCTGCGACTTCAAAACCACCCGACTTTTCGACCCTTATCGATTTCTGTCGCTGCCGATCCGGAGGGGATGTCACACGAAATCGTCATGGCGCTTCACAGGCAGGGGCTTGCGACCCTTGGCAGGTGAACATAACATGAACGTCATGGCCCAAACCCTCCAAGACAAACTCGCAATCCTGTCGGACGCCGCCCGCTACGACGCCTCCTGCGCATCAAGCGGGACGACACGGCGCGACAGCCGCGATGGCAAGGGGCTCGGCAGCACCGAAGGATCGGGGATCTGTCATGCCTACGCGCCGGACGGGCGCTGCATCAGCCTTCTGAAGATCCTGATGACCAACTTCTGCATCTACGACTGCGCCTATTGCGTGAACCGGATGTCTTCGAACGTGACCCGTGCGCGGTTCAGCGTCGAAGAGGTCGTCAGCCTGACGCTGGAATTCTACCGCCGCAATTACATCGAAGGGCTATTCTTGTCGTCCGGCGTGATACGGAACCCGGACGACACGATGGCTGACATGGTTCGCATCGCCAAGCGCCTGCGCACGGTCGAGAATTTTCGCGGTTATATCCACCTCAAGACCATCCCTGACGCCGCACCCGACATCATCGCAGAGGCGGGGCTTTACGCAGATCGGCTGTCGATCAACGTCGAACTGCCGACGGATCAAAGCGTCCAAGCCTTTGCCCCGGAAAAGAACCCGGTGACGATCCGTGCCGCGATGGGCAACGTGCGCGCCTCTCGGGACGCCTCCAAGGACAAGAGCCACACGGGCAAACGGCCGCCGAAATTCGCCCCGGCGGGCCAGTCGACGCAGATGATCGTCGGGGCCGACGGGGCCACCGATGCGACGATCCTGACGCGATCCACCTCGCTTTATGGCGACTACAAACTGCGGCGGGTCTACTATTCCGCCTTTTCCCCGATCCCCGACAGCACCGCAAAACTGCCGCTGATCAAGCCGCCGCTGATGCGCGAACATCGTCTGTATCAGGCGGACTGGCTGATGCGCTTCTACGGTTTCGGCGTGGATGAGATCACGTCTGCGACCCGTGATGGCAATCTCGATCTGGAGGTTGATCCGAAACTGGCTTGGGCGCTTCAGAACCGGCATCACTTCCCGCTCGACGTGAACCGCGCAGGCCGAGAGATGTTGCTGCGCGTGCCGGGCTTCGGGACCAAGACGGTCAATCGCATCCTGACGACGCGTCGTCACCGCACCCTGCGTTATGACGATCTGCTGCGGTTGGGTGCCAGCCTGAAAAAGGCGCGTGCCTTCGTGACCGCGCTGGACTGGACGCCCGGACGACTGACCGACAGCGTCGACCTGCGGGCGCGGTTCGCGCCGCCGCCGGAACAGTTGACGCTGTTCTGAATGTTCACGATCCCGCTGCCCCCCATCGACACATGGACCGCGTGGCGCGACGCCGCGCGGACGCTGCTGGCCGCGCGGGTGCCGCCGGATCAGATCGTCTGGGACTGGGATAACACGGCGACAGAGCTGTTCGCGACGGAGCTGCCGCCGCCCACCACGCGCAGCGCGATCAAGGTATCTGCCGATTTTGTGGCGATGGCCGAATGGGTGGTCTGGCACAAGGACCCCGAACGATTTGCCCGCCTGTACGCGCTGTTGTGGCGGCTGCGACTGGCCCGGGGGCTGATGTCGGATCGTGCCGATCCGGACCTTGCCCGCCTGCGGCAGATGGAAAAGGCCGTGCATCGCTGCAAGCACAAGATGCGCGCCTTCGTGCGATTCCGCGACCTGCGCAGCCCCGGTCCGCGTCGCAGCTTTGCCGCATGGTTCGAGCCGACGCATCACACGGTGGAACCCAATGCGCCCTTTTTCGCGCGGCGTTTCGCCGACATGGACTGGATGATCGTCACGCCTGACGTCACCGCCAAATTTGCGGATGGTGCGCTGTCATTCCATGAAGGTCGCGAAAAGCCCGATCTGCCGGACGACGCGGCAGAGGCGCTGTGGGGCACCTATTTCCAGAACATCTTCAACCCCGCCCGGTTGAAGGTAAAGGCAATGACGTCGGAAATGCCGAAGAAATACTGGAAGAACCTGCCAGAGGCGCAATATATCCCCGACATGATCGCCCAGGCCGAAGCGCGCGTGCGCGACATGGCGGCGACGGCCCCCACGCTGGAACCCGCCCGCGTCGCCCGTATCCGTGAACAACTGCAACAGGTCCCCCAGCCCGCATCCTGGAACCTTTTGAATGCCGGCCTTGCGGCCTGCACCCGCTGTCCCTTGTACGGCCCCGCAACGCAGGTCGTGCCCGGCCACGGCCCGCATGACGCCGCGTTGATGATCGTCGGCGAACAGCCCGGCGATCAAGAGGATATGGCAGGCGTGCCATTCGTCGGCCCGGCGGGGCAACTGTTCGATCAACTCTCTGCCCGCGCCGGGCTGGACCGCAAGGCGGCGTTCGTCACCAATGCGGTGAAGCATTTCAAGTTCAAGGAGGGTGGGAAACGACGTCTCCACGTCAATCCGAACACCTCCGAGGTGAGCCATTGCAAGTTCTGGCTCGATACCGAACGGACGCTGCTGAAGCCCCGGCTGACATTGGCCCTTGGCGGCACGGCGATGGGTGCGTTGACCGGAAACGCCAAGGGCGTGATGACACGGCGCGGCACGATCGAAGAGACGCCGCAGGGTCCGGTGCTGATCACCCTACACCCCAGCGCCTTGCTGCGGATGCCCCCCGCCGCGCGGCCCGAGGCCGAAGCTATGATGGTCGCGGACCTGGCCTTGGCGGTCGAATGGCTGGCAAGCCACCCGGCACCGGTGGACGTCGCCGCTCGTCGCGCCTAGATTGGCCGCGCACCCGCAACGAAAGCGCCTCATGACCGACAAACCCGCCTATCAGGTTCTGGCCCGGAAATACCGTCCCGAGACCTTTGCCGACCTTGTCGGTCAGGACGCGATGGTGCGCACGCTCAAGAATGCCTTTGCCGCGGATCGGATCGCGCAGGCCTTCATCATGACCGGCATCCGCGGGACGGGAAAGACGACGACCGCCCGGATCATCGCCAAGGGCATGAACTGCATCGGTCCGGACGGGCAGGGTGGCCCGACGACCGACCCCTGCGGCAGGTGCGAGCACTGCACGGCCATCATGGAAGGCCGCCACGTCGACGTGATGGAGATGGACGCCGCATCGAACACCGGCGTGCAGAACATCCGCGACGCGATCATCGAGACGGTCAGCTATCGCGCGGTCAGCGCGCGCTACAAGATCTTCATCATCGACGAAGTCCACATGCTGTCGAAAAGCGCGTTCAACGCGCTGCTCAAGACGCTGGAGGAACCGCCGGCGCATGTGAAGTTCATCTTCGCGACGACCGAAATCAGGCAGGTGCCGGTCACGGTGCTGTCACGCTGCCAACGCTTCGATCTTCGCCGCATCGAACCCGAGGTGATGATTGGCCTGCTTCAGATGATCGCCAAGGCGGAAGCCGCCCAAATCAGCGACGACGCTCTCGCGCTGATCACCCGTGCCGCCGAGGGATCGGCGCGCGATGCGACCTCGCTGCTGGATCAGGCGATCAGTCACGGCGCGGGCGAGACGACTGCCGATCAGGTCCGGTCCATGCTGGGCCTTGCCGACCGGGGCCGCGTGCTGGACCTGTTCGACATGATCCTGCGCGGCGAGGCGGCAGAAGCGCTGAACGAGCTGTCCACCCAATACGCCGACGGGGCCGATCCCATGGCGATCCTGCGCGATCTGGCCGAAGTCACGCATTGGGTCAGCGTCATCAAGATCACGCCGGACGCTGCCGACGACCCCACCATCGGCCCCGATGAACGCACCCGCGGTCTTGCGATGGCGCAGGCCCTGCCGATGCGCGTACTGTCGCGGCAATGGCAGATGTTGCTGAAAGCGCTGGAGGAGGTGGCAGCCTCGCCCAATGCGATGATGGCCGCCGAGATGGCGGTCATCCGTCTGACCCATGTCGCCGACCTGCCGACGCCGGACGAGTTGGTGCGTAAGCTGAAGGATGCGACCCCGCCCTCGAACGGCGGCGGCGGAGGTGGCGCGCGCATGACCCCGGCGGGCGGTGCGACACAGGCCGTCGGGCGCACGCCTGCCCCCACGCACGGCGGTCCATCGGGACCGTCAGCATCCGCAGCACCGCAACTGGCGACCGAAGCCTTGCATCACTACGCCCGGTTCGAGGATGTGGTGAACCTGATCCGCGCCCATCGCGATGTGAAACTGCTGGTCGAGGTCGAGACCGGCCTGCGCCTTGTCAGCTATCAACCTGGCCGGATCGAGGTGCATCCCACCGGCGACGCCGCCGCCGACCTGACCCAGCGCCTTGGTGCCCGCCTGCAAGCCTGGACCGGCAACCGCTGGGCCGTGATTGTCAGCAATGCCGCGGGCGAGCCGACGATTGCAGAGGTCCGCGATGCGGCCGCCTCAGCCCTGCAGCAGCAAGCCTCCGCGCATCCTCTTGTGCAGGCGGTGCTGGCGCAGTTCCCGAAGGCCCGCATCACCGAAATCCGCACGGAAGCAGAACGCGCGCAAGAGGCCGCAACCGACGCCCTGGCCGAGGTCGAGGATGAATGGGACCCGTTCGAAGACGGCTGATGCCCTTGTCCCGGCCACCCCGCAGACCCACTTCAAGACAAAGCACAGCAACGGAGACGACACGATGTTCAAAGGTTTGGGCGGTCTGGGCGACATGGCCAAGATGATGAAATCCGCGCAGGACATGCAGGCCAAAATGGCCGAGATGCAGGACAACCTCGACCAGATCACCGTGACGGGTGAATCCGGTGCCGGGCTGGTCAAGGCGAAGGCGACCGCAAAGGGCGATCTGACCGGCCTTGATATCGACCCCAGCATCTTCAACGGCGACGACAAGGAAGTGGTCGAGGATCTGATCCTGGCCGCGATCAAGGACGCGCAGGTAAAGGCATCGGATCGGGCGCAGCATGAAATGGGCAAGATCGCCGAAAGCCTCGGCCTGCCTGCCGGCATGAAGTTTCCGTTCTGACGCAGCCCCCCCGTTCATCTGGCCCATAAACTCCCGCCGGAGGCTCTGACATCGGCATCCTGACATGACAGACGGCACCGACGCGCTGGACGATCTGATCGCGCTGATGGCGCGGCTGCCGGGGCTTGGTCCCCGCTCCGCCCGGCGCGCGGTGCTGCATCTGGTCAAGAAGCGCGGGCAGCTTCTGACTCCCTTGGCCGACGCGATGACCCGCGTTAGTGCCACCGTCCGCGAATGTCTGAATTGCGGCAACATCGCCTCTGGCGATATCTGCATAATCTGCGCCGATGACCGCCGCGCCAACGGAGAGATTTGCGTGGTCGAAGATGTCGCAGACCTCTGGGCGATGGAGCGGAGCCAGCAATTCAAGGGGCGCTACCACGTGCTGGGCGGGACGCTCTCGGCCCTTGATGCGATCGGTCCCGACGACCTGCGCATCCCGCGTCTGCTGCACCGGATCGCGGGCGAGAATGTCACGGAAGTCATTCTAGCGCTGGGGGCCACCATCGACGGTCAAACCACGGCGCACTATATCGCCGACCAGTTGACCGGAGTCACCGTCACGTCGCTTGCGCAGGGCGTGCCCGTCGGGGGCGAGCTCGATTACCTTGATGACGGCACGATCACGGCCGCCTTGCGGGCCCGGCGCGCCCTT
>NZ_JBMERN010000089.1:0-15737 GCF_049310965.1 Loktanella sp. DJP18
CTTGAAATAATTTCGAGCCAGTGAAACAGTTCCAGCCAACACCCGTGCGAAGGAACAAGCGATGAAGACTGTCTGCCTTGGCGGCGGCCCCGCAGGCCTTTACTTCGCGATCAGTTTGAAGCTGCGCCAGCCCGACTGGCCCGTGACGGTGATCGAGCGTAACCGGGCGGATGACACCTTTGGCTGGGGCGTCGTGCTGTCGGACGAGACGCTGGACAATCTGGCCCTGAATGATGCCGAAAGCGCGGCATTGATCCGCGACCATTTCGCATACTGGGACGATATCAAGGTGATCAAGGGCACCACCGAGATCACCTCGACGGGGCATGGATTCTGCGGCCTCGGGCGCAAGACAATGCTGCTTTTGTTGCAGGATCGCGCGCGCACTTTGGGTGTGGAACTTCATTTTGAGACAGAGGTCGATGATATCGATGAATTGCGGCAGGACTACGATCTGGTCGTGGCCGCGGACGGTGTCAATTCGCGGACCCGTGCACGCTACGCTGACGCCTTCAAACCGGAAATCGACCGGCGCGCCTGCAAGTTCGTCTGGCTCGGCACCCGCGCGAAATTCGACGATGCCTTCACTTTCATCTTCAAGAACACGCCGCACGGCTGGGTCTGGGCGCATGCCTATCAGTTCGATGCCGACACCGCGACATTCATCGTCGAATGCACCGAGGCGACATGGACAGCCCATGGTTTCGACACGATGGATCAGGACAAGATGATCGCCGCCTGCGAGGCAATTTTTGCCGATCATCTGGACGGCCAGCCTTTGCTGTCGAACGCCAAGCACCGACGCGGGTCGGCGTGGATCAACTTTGACCGCGTCCTGTGCGAGACGTGGCACCACGAAAATGTCGTGCTGCTGGGCGACGCGTCTGCCACGGCGCATTTCTCGATCGGATCAGGCACGAAACTGGCATTGGAATCCGCCATCGCTCTGGCTTCACTCGTGTCGGAAGAATCCACGCTGGAAACGGCGTTCCGCAAGTATCAGGAAGAGCGGCGGCTGGACGTGCTGCGGTTGCAATCCGCCGCGCGCAATTCCACCGAATGGTTCGAAGACGTGGATCGGTATCTGGGCCTTGATGCGGTGCAGTTCAACTATGCCTTGCTGACCCGGTCTCAGCGCATCAGCCACGAGAACCTGCGCCTGCGCGATCCCGCATGGCTGCAAAGTGCAGAAGAATGGTTTCAGGGGCAGGCCGGCAACACCGGCGTGCATCGCGCACCGATGTTCGCCCCGTTCCAGTTGCGCGACATGCACCTTGCGAACCGTATCGTCGTCTCTCCGATGGCGCAGTACAAGGCCGTCGACGGCTGCCCGACCGACTGGCACTTTGCCCATTACGCCGAACGCGCAAAGGGCGGTGCGGGGCTGGTCTATACCGAGATGACCTGCGTGTCGGCCGACGGCCGCATCACGCCGGGGTGTCCCGGGCTTTATGCGGACGAACACGAAGCGGCATGGGCACGGCTGGCGCGTTTCGTCCACGCGGAAACCAACGCCAAGCTGTGCATGCAAATCGGACACGCCGGCCGCAAGGGATCAACACAGCTGGGCTGGGACACGATGGACGCGCCCCTGCCTGATGGAAACTGGCCGCTGCTCTCGGCCTCTGCCGTGTTTTGGTCCGACGCGAATGCTGTGCCTAAGGCGATGGACCGCGACGACATGGACCGGGTCCGCGATGAATTTGTCGCGGCAACGCAAATGGCCGACCGTGCGGGTTTTGATATGGTCGAACTCCATGCGGCGCACGGTTACCTGATCTCCTCCTTCATATCGCCTGTATCGAACCACCGCAGCGATACCTACGGCGGATCGCTTGAAAATCGGATGCGCTATCCGCTGGAGGTGTTCGCAACGATGCGTGCGGTCTGGCCTGCGCACAAACCGATGGCGGTGCGTATTTCGGCGACCGACTGGGTCGGCGCAGACGGCATCGACGGGCCAGAGGCGGTCGAGATCGCGCGCCTGTTCCACCAAGCCGGTGTCGATATCGTCGACGTTTCTGCGGGTCAGACCAGCACAGATGCGAAGCCGGTCTATGGCCGCATGTTCCAGACGCCGTATTCTGACCGCATCCGCAATGCGCTTGGCATTTCGACCATGGCTGTCGGCAATATCTACGAGCCGGACCACGTCAATTCCATCCTCATGGCAGGGCGTGCCGATCTGGTCTGCCTTGCGCGGCCCCATCTGGCCGACCCCTACTGGACGCTGCACGCCGCAGTCGCACAGGGCGACACCGACACGCCCTGGCCCATGCCCTATCTGCCGGGCCGTGACCAGATGCGCAGGCTGGCAGAGCGAACCGATCCTGCGGGGACGCGGGCATGACCGACCTGACCGGACGCCGCGCTTTGGTGACTGGCGGCGGCACCGGTTTGGGTGCCGACATGGCGCGGACGTTGGCACAGGCCGGGGCCGAGGTCTGGGTCGCAGGACGGCGACATGCACCGCTGCAGTCGTTGAGCGACACGCATGCGGGCATTCGTCCGGTCGTGGTCGACGTCACGGACGAGGCATCGGTCAAGGCGATGTTCGATACGACCGGGACCTGCGACATCGTCATCGCCAACGCGGGCGCGTCGGCCAGCGCGCCGTTCACGCGGACCGACCTGGCAGCATGGAACGCCATGATCGACGTTAATCTGACGGGAACTTTCCTGACCCTGAAAGAGGCCGCGATCCGGTTGAAGGGCGCGGACTGGGGGCGACTGATCGCTGTCGCCTCGACCGCCGGGCTCAAGGGTTACGGATACGTCACGGCCTATGCGGCGGCCAAACACGGCGTGATCGGAATGGTAAAGTCCGCCGCGCTGGAGCTGGCGCAGAGCGGCATCACGGTCAACGCGCTATGCCCCGGATTCATGGAGACTGATATGACGGAAAATTCGGTTGCCAACATCGCCGTGAAGACCGGCATGAGCCGGGAGGAGGCCCGCACCTCCCTTGAAAAGATGAACCCCCAACATCGTCTGATCCGACCAGCAGAGGTCAGCGCGGCCATGATGTGGATCTGCGGGCCCGGGTCGGAAGGCATCACCGGTCAGGCCCTCGCAATCGCCGCGGGCGAAGTCTGAGCAGCGTCATGGCCCAGCTACTTGATATTTGCTGCAAATGCATGCTTTTACGCCGACGATCTCGAAAAGGACTGGCGGTCTTTCGTCCTCTAATGTTTAATTTAAGCGAGAAAGCCGGGAAAACGGCTAGAAACTCAGGGAAGGTAAAAATATGAAAATGCGCATCTTAATTGCCGCCATCACGGCGCTTGGCCTGTCGGCACCCGCCATGGCCCAGACGCTGGAAGTCGGCGCCTATCCGTCCAACCCGCCGTGGGAATTCAAGAACGAGCAAAGCGAGTTCGAAGGCTTCGAGATAGACCTCGTGCGCGAGATTGGCAAGCGCATGGGGAAGGAAGTCAACATTCAGGACCTCGGGTTCCAGGCCCTCTTTGCCGCCACCTCGTCCGGCCGGATCGACATGGCCATTTCGACGATCACCATCACGCCCGAGCGTCTGGCCAACCAGTCGTTCACCCAGCCTTATTTCGACAGCGATCTGGGTCTGGTGACATCGCAGGACGATGTAAACACGGTCGAGGATCTGTCCGGCAAGGTCGTCGGCGCATTAGCCAGTTCGACGGGTGAAACATGGATCGGTGCGAATACCGAGGCATACGGGTTCGGCGAATACAGGTCCTACACCACACAGCAGAACCTGTTGCTTGACGTCGCAAACGGCCGAATCGCAGGTGCCTTTGGGGATATCCTAGGGTTCGAATTCGCAGCCAAGCAGATGCCGCAGATCCGCGTCGCGACCCGCGTGCCGACTGGAGAGCAGTTCGCGATCATGATGCCGAAGGGATCGCCGAACCTGACGGCGGTGAACGATGCCATCACCGCGATCAAGGAAGACGGCACGATGGCCAAGATCTATACCCAATGGCTTGAGGCCGATCCGGTTGAAGGCACGTCATCGGTAACTGTTGCGCCAATCCCCGGCGAGTAAGCCACACTGTCGCGGTGCCGCGTCCGGTGCCACGACAACCAAATGTTCCGGATCGTCCCCACATGTCGTTCGCCGATACCTTTTTGAACCTCGATGTCATGATTCGCGTCTGGCCGATGCTGTGGAAAGGTGTCTGGAACACTCTGGCACTCGCCTTCACCACCATCACCTTCGGCGGTATGCTGGGGGTCGCCATCTGCCTCGTTCGCCTTTACGCACCCCGACCACTGCGCTGGCTGGCAATCGCCTATATAGACGTTTTCCGCGCGCTGCCGATTCTCGTACTCTTGGTGCTGGTGTATTACGCACTGCCCTTCATGGGGATCCGGCTGTCGTCCTTCTTTGCAGCCGTCACTGCACTCGGCCTCGTCTTTTCCGCCTTCACGGCTGAGGTCTTTCGCGCCGGGATCGAGGCGATCCCGCCCGGCCAGACTGAGGCCGCGGAATCGCTGGGTCTGCCGTTCCCCGTCACGATCTGGAAGATCGTGCTGCCGCAGGCATTAAAGATCGCGATCCCTCCGCACACCTCGAACGCCGTCGCCATCGCGAAAGACACGTCGCTGGCCTCTGTCGTCGCAATGCCGGACCTGCTGAAGCAGGCGACGGATGCGCAGGCGTTGACGGCTAACCCCTCTCCGCTGATCGCCGCGGCAATCATGTATCTAATTGTGCTGTTGCCTGCAGTCCGACTGGTCTCGTATTTCGAAAATCGTTTCCGCCATTCCTAGAGGATTCATGCCCAGATTTGCCCGCCGCATCACCGACACCTCACCCAAGGATTTCGGAATGTTCGCCCGTGCCATGGCACAGGGTGGCGATCTGATCCACCTTGAGCTCGGCCGCCCGGTCGAGGATACGCCCAAGCACATCAAGGATGCCGCCATCGCTGCCCTGCGCCGGGGAGAGGTGCATTATTCTGACCTGCAGGGCCTGCACCCCCTACGCGCAGCACTGGCCGACCGGATGCACCGGGAAAGCGGCATGGCAGTCAGCGCTGACGAAGTGCTGATAACCAACGGCCTGACGCAAGCCAGCTACGCCGCGTTCATGGCCTTTCTGGACCCCGGCGACGAAGCTATCCTGCTGTCGCCGCATTATCCCCAGCACATCGGCAAGATCGAACTGACTGGTGCCACGCCTGTCTTTGCACCGCTGGATGCCGCAAACGACTATGCCATTAACCCCAACCTGATCGCGCGCAAGATTACCGACCGGACCCGCGTCATCGCGTTGGTCAACCCATGCAATCCGACCGGCCGGGTCTATTCGCGCGCAGAATTGCAGGGGCTGGCCGACCTTGCCATCGCCCACGACCTGATCGTGATCTCGGACGAGGTTTATGACCGCATCCTTTATGACGGGGCCGAACACACCGCCATCGCGTCGCTGCCCGGGATGAAGGCGCGGACAATCACGATGTCCGCCTTCACCAAGGCCTATGCGATGGACGGCTGGCGTCTGGGCTGGCTGGTCTGCGACGCTCCCCTTATGCCAGCGCTGATGAAGATCACGACCTCCGAGGTGACTCATGTAAACACCTTCATCCAGCATGGCGCACTGGCCGCCGTGAACGGACCGGGCGATGTGCTGGCACGGATGGTGGACGACGACCGCGCCCGCCGCGATCTAGTAGTCAGCCGTCTCAACCAGATGCCGGGGATCACCTGCTCCGCCCCGCAGGGCACGATCTATGCATGGCCCGACGTGTCGGCCACGGGGCTTGCCGCACAGGACCTCGCACTGCGCCTGATGGCAGAGGCGGGCGTCGTGGTCGAGGCCGGCAGCTTTTATGGCCCGGAGGGCGAAGGCCGTCTGCGGATCTGTTTTGGCGCCCAGACGGTCGAGGTTCTGGATCAGGCGATGGACCGGCTGTCGCGGTTCTTCAACACGCTCTGATACTGCGGCCCGCTCAGATGTGCAGGAACCGGTCCTTGACTTCTGGCGTGGCAAGGATCTGGGCGGTGGTGCCGGTCCAAACGACGCGGCCCTTCTCGATCACCACATGACGGTCGGCAAAGCGGGTCAGGGCGGCCACGTTCTTGTCCACCACGAGGATCGCCTCGCCCTCGGCCTTCAGTTTCGTCAGGCAGGCCCAAATGTCGGCGCGGATCAGCGGGGCCAGCCCCTCTGTCGCCTCGTCAAGCACCACGAGGCGCGGGTTCGTCATCAAGGCCCGCCCGATGGCCAGCATCTGCTGTTCGCCGCCGGACAACTGATCGCCCATGTTGCGGCGACGCTCATCCAGGCGCGGGAACAGGCCGTAGATTCGGGCAAGATCCCACTTGCCGTGACGGGCAGTGGCACGGAGGTTTTCCTCGACGGACAGCGTCGGAAAGATCTGGCGGCCCTCAGGTACCAGCCCCAGACCCGCCAGTGCCACCCGGTGCGGCTCGGCCCCGGTCAGGTCCTGCCCGTCTATCCGCACGCTGCCCGCGCGGGGTTTCAGCATACCAAAAATCGACTTGATCGTGGTGGTCTTGCCCATGCCGTTGCGGCCCAGCAAGGTCACGACCTCGCCCTGCGCCACGTACAGGTCGATCCCGAACAGGATGCGACTGTCTCCGTAGGCGGCCTCGAGGCCTTCGACCTGCAGCATCAGACCGACTCCTCCTCGCCCAGATAGGCGGTGCGCACCTTGGGGTCAGACCGTATGTTGTCTGGCGGGCCGGTAGCGACGATCTGACCATCGACCAGCACCGACACACGGTCGGCCAGCGCAAAAACCGCGTCCATGTCGTGTTCGATCAGCAGCATAGTGAACCGTCCCTTCATGGACTTCAGCCGAGCCACGAAGTTCTGCGCCTCTTCTCCACCAACACCTGCCAAGGGCTCGTCCAGCAGTAGCACTCTGGGTCGGGTCGCAAGCGCGATCGCGAGTTCCAGCCTGCGATGCTCGCCGTGGCTGAGGATGCTAGCCTGCATCTGCGCACGCTCGGCCAGCCCCGCCTCCTGCAAGGCATTCAGCGCCGCGACGTTCAACGCCTCTTCCTGCGCGACGGCTGCGAAGAAGCGAAAACTGGACCCCTGATGCGCCTGCACGGCCATTGCGACATTTTCCAGTACCGTGAATCCAGGCAGTATCTGGGTGATCTGAAAACTGCGCGCCAGCCCCAGCAGAGTCCGGCACGGCATCGTCAAATGTGTCACGTCGCGACCATCCAATAGAATGCGGCCCGCATCGGGGCGCAATTCGCCGGAAAGTTGGGCGACCAGCGTGGTCTTGCCCGCACCGTTCGGACCGATGATCGCATGGACCTCGCCCGGTGCGACATCCAGCGTGACATCGTCGGTGACCATCAGGGAGCCGTAACGCTTGGACAAGTTGTTGATCTGCAGCCGAGTCATCGGCCACGCTCCGTGATCTGTCGGATGGCCCCGGTGATACCCTGCGGCGAGAACAGGACCATCAACACGAGGAATACCCCGAACCACAGCCGCCAATGCTCTGTCAAAGCACCCAGCGATTCCTCCAGCAACAGGGCCGCGACGGCACCGCCAATGGCACCGGACAGGGTACCGATGCCGCCAAGGACGACCATGACGATCAACTCTCCCGACCGGTGCCATGACATGAGGGATGGAGAGACGAACTGGGACTGGTTTGCCAGCAGCACGCCCGCGACCGCCGTCAGGGCACCCGAAATCACGAAGGCAGTCAGCTGATAGCGGAAGGGCGCAAAGCCGATCGCCTCCATACGAATCCGGTTTTCGCGGATGCCGGTCAGGACGCGGCCAAAGCGGGACCGCACGATCAGATGGCACAGACCAAACAACACGATCAACACGGCAAGCGCGAAATAATACATGACCATGTCGTGCCCCAGCACATCGCTGCCCAGCAGCGTAGACCGGTGCGGCAGTCCGTAACCATCGTCGCCGCCGTAGGCCGACAGCGAGGTGAAGAAGAAGAACGCCATCTGACCGAAGGCCAGCGTGATCATGATGAAATAGACGCCGCGCGTGCGAAGTGAAATTGTGCCCGTCACCAGCGCAAAGGCCGCCGCCACCAGCATCGCAACGCCAATCTGCACCAGCACGTCGGTCACGCCATAGCTGGACAGGATCGCCACCGCGTAGGCCCCGAATCCGAGGTAGGCCGCATGCCCGAACGACACCATCGCGCCGTAGCCGAGGATTAGGTCGAGCGCCATTGCCGCCAGTGCGTATGCTAGCATACGCGTGCCGATCAGCAGCAGGAAGGGATCGTCGAGCGCCACTGTCAGCGGCGGAAACAGCGCGAAAAGCGCGAACAGGACCAGTGCCACCTTCAGGCGCGTGGACAGACCCGCAGGCGGCGAGGCCAGCGTGGGATCGGTTGCAATATCGCTCATCAGCCGCGCCCCCCGAAAAGTCCCTGCGGCTTCACGCACAAGAGCGCGGCCATCAGTATGTAGATCAGCATCGGCGCCAGGATCCGGCCGGTCTGCCCGGCGGCGGACGGCTCCAAAAACGTGCCTAGCAAGATCGGGCCGAATACTCCGCCCATCGTATCGACCACGGCCACGAGTATCGCCCCCAGAAATGCCCCCCGGATCGACCCGATTCCGCCGATGACGACGACTACGAAGGTCAGGATCAACACGCTTTCCCCCATGCCGCTGTCCACCGACAGGATCGGTGCTACGATGGCCCCTGCCCCGCAGGCCAGCACCGCCCCGAGCGTAAAGACGACGGCGAACAGCTTGCCGATGTCGATGCCAAGGGCCGAGACCATCGCCCGGTTCGTGGCCCCCGCTCGCAGCAGCATGCCGATCCGGGTGTGGTTGATGATCAGATATAACCCGCCCGCCACCGCTAGCCCCGTTGCGATGATGGCCAGCCGGTAGACGGGATATTGCAGCGGTCCCATCAGCGGCACCGATCCCGCCAGCAGGTCGGGCATCGGGACGAACAAGGGCGATGATCCCCAGACGATTTTGACCGTCTCGTTGGCAATCATCACCAGACCGAAGGTCGCCAGCACCTGATCCAGATGGGTCCGGTGATACAGCCTTCGGATCACCACGACCTCCAGTATCAGGCCGACGGCAATGGCGGCGGGCAGTGTCAGCAGCAGCCCCCACCAGAAGCTGCCGGTCCAGGCGGCGAAAGTCGCGATGAAATAGGCGCCCACCATGTACAGCACACCGTGGGCTAGGTTGACCACGTCCATGATCCCGAACACCAGCGTCAGTCCCGCCGCGATCAGAAACAGAAGCACACCCAGTTGCAGCCCGTTCAAAAGCTGCAAGACAAAGAGGTTCGTCATGGCCGCGGTCCTTCTTGCGGCTATCAGTTCATCGTGCAGGATGCGGCGTAGTTATCGACATAGTCGTCGAAGATCTTTTTCTTGATCGACGTCCCGTAGAAGCCGTCGTCACGCTTGACCGCCTCGACCAGATAGAAGTCCTGCACTGGAAAGTTGTTGACGCCGAAGGTGAAATCGCCGCGCGGGCTGTCGAAGTCGGCTTCCTTTAATGCGGCACGCAGGGCGTCGCGGTCGGTTAGATCCCCGCCCAGTTTCTTGACCGCGCTGTCGATCAATTGAGCCGCGTCAAACCCGTGCATCGCATAACTGCCGGGGACGGCGTCAAACTTCTCGATATAGGCCTTCACGAAGGCCGTGTTGGCGGGGGTGTCCAGATCGGGCGCCCAGTTGGCCCCGCCCATCAGGCCCACGGCCGCGTCCTGCGTCGCGGGCAATGTGGTTTCATCCACGGTAAAAGCCGACAGGAACGGCAGCTCGCCAAGTCCGGACTGATCGAACTGTTTGACCAGATTGACACCCATGCCGCCGGGCATGAAGGCGAAGAGGGCATCGGGCTGGAACGCCGCGATCTGCGCCAGCTCCGACGAGAAGTCGAGTTGACCCAGCTCGGTAAAGACCTCGCCCGCAACGGCCCCGGTGTAGGAGTTACGGAATCCAGCAAGGCTGTCCGTGCCTGCCTGATAATTCGGCGCCAGTAGGAAGACGTTCTTGTAACCCTGCTCCTCGGCGTAGGCACCCATCACCTCGTGGTTTTGGTCGTTCTGGTAAGACGTAGCAAAGAAATTCGGGTTGCAGTCCTCACCGGCAAAGTTCGATGGACCGGCGTTGGGGGAAATCAGGATGGTATCGGCTTCAGTGACCGGCTGGTGGATCGCCGTCAGGATGTTGGAAAAGATCGTGCCGACGACGAAATCGACGTTGTCGCGCTGCACCAGTTCGCGCGCTTTGTCGGCGGCGAGATCGGGGCGCTGTTCGTCATCGACGACGATGACCTCGGTCGGCATGCCGCCCATGTCGCCCATCTGTTCGGCGGCCAGCATGAACCCGTTGCGGGCCTGCTCGCCAAGGGCGGCAGCGGGGCCGGACAAGGTTAGGACCAGACCGATCTTTAGAGTGTCATCCTGCGCGGACGTCGGCACGTCCTGGGCGGTGGCCCCAGTGACAAGGCCGAGGGTCAAAACTGTGCTGGCGGCAAGTGCGGCTTTCAGTGTCATGATCTCTTCTCCGTGTTGATGTTGTTGCGGCCGCACCTTCTGTCGGGCGTCGCGCCGGGTTTCGACTGGTCAAACGCGACGGCGCAATCATGTCCGTCATGCTGGCAGGGTGGCAAGCAGCCCCCGAAAAAGCCTCTTCGGATCACGCTGCGTCAGGCAACTTCGGAATAGTCTGCCGCGACCCCATTTGTATTTCAAGCTCAAACATTTTTAACTTGAAATAACAAATGCCGCCGCCTAGCCTTTTAAAAATTGAAGACCTTCAGGAGACGGCGAGACGTGGATCAGTCCGGATTGGACGCCATTGCAGCGGCCCGTGCACCGGTCAGCGACCAGTCCCGGGCGCGGTTGCGTCTGTGGCTGCGCCTTTTGAAACGCACCCGCCGGGTCGAGGTGGTCCTGCGCGACCGTCTGCGCACCGAATTCCAGACCACCCTGCCCCGCTTCGACGTCATGGCCGCCCTCGCCCGCAGCGAAAGGGGCCTGAAGATGACTGCCCTGTCGGGCGTGCTGCGCGTGTCGAACGGCAACATCACCGGCATCGTGGACCGATTGGCCGAGGACGGGATCGTCGTGCGTGTGCAGGTGCCGGGCGACCGACGCGCCTCCCTCGTGCGCCTGACGACGGAGGGCGTCGCGGAATTTGATCGGCAAGCCCACGCCCATGCCCGTTGGATTGACGAGCTGCTAAGCGATTTCACGACCGCGCAGGCCGAGGATCTGGCCGCACAACTTCGCATTCACGACAGCGCCGAGGACAGAGCATGAAAACCGACACTACCCATTTCCAGTGCGAGATCGACGCCGGCATCGCGACACTGCGACTGGACCGTCCCGACCGCAAGAACCCCCTGACCTTCGACAGTTACGCCGAACTCCGCGACTGGTTCCGCGCTCTGGCCTACGACGACACCGTCAAGGTCGTGATCTTCGGGTCGAACGGCGGCAACTTCTGTTCCGGCGGCGACGTGCACGAGATCATCGGGCCGCTGACCCGCATGAGCATGAAGGAATTACTGACGTTTACCCGTATGACCGGTGATCTGGTCAAGGCGATGCTGAACTGCGGTACTCCCATTGTGGCCGCTGCTGACGGTGTATGCGTCGGGGCCGGGGCGATCGCAGCCATGGCCTCCGACCTGCGGATCGCCACGCCCGAGACCAAGACTGCCTTCCTGTTCACCCGCGTCGGCCTTGCCGGCTGCGACATGGGGGCTTGTGCCATGCTGCCGCGCATCATCGGTCAAGGGCGTGCGGCGGAACTGCTTTACACCGGGCGCACGATGACGGCCGAGGAAGGCGCGCTGTGGGGGTTCTGGAACCGCGTCGTGCCCGCGGCGGATCTTGACACCGCCGCCCGCGACATGGCCGATCGGATCGCCGCGGGGCCGGGGTTCGGGCACATGATGACCAAGACGATGCTCAATCAGGAATGGAGCATGTCACTGGATCAGGCGATCGAAGCCGAGGCGCAAGCGCAGGCGATCTGCATGCAGACCGCCGATTTCACCCGCGCCTATGACGCCTTCGTGGCCAAGGCCAAGCCGCTGTTCGAGGGCAACTGATGTCCGACCGCTCCTACCTCGAATGGCCCTTCCTTGATGCCCATCACCGCGATCACGCGATTGCGCTGGACAACTGGGCCGCAGCCCTGCCCGCCATCGATCACGCCGACACCGATACGGCCTGTCGCGATCTGGTGGTGCGGCTGGGCGACGGCGGCTGGCTAAACCACGCGGCCATCGACCCCGCCGATCCAGGCAATCTGGACGTTCGCACCCTGTGCCTGACGCGCGAGACGCTGGCGCGTCACGATGGCCTGGTCGATTTCGCCTTTGCGATGCAGGGGCTTGGCACCGGAGCGCTGTCGCTGTTTGGGTCACCCGCACAGCAGGCGGAATGGCTGCCGCTGACACGCGCCGGCAAGGCAATTGCCGCCTTTGCCCTAACAGAGCCGCAGTCGGGATCCGACGTGGCAAACTCCACCATGACCGCCCGCGACGACGGCGACCACTGGGTGCTGGACGGCGAAAAGACGTGGATTTCCAACGGCGGCATTGCCGACGTCTATACCGTGTTTGCCCGCAGCGAGGAGGCACCGGGGGCGCGGGGGTTGTCGGCCTTTGTCGTGCCTGCGGACACCCCCGGTCTGGTGATCGCGGAACGCCTGCACACCATAGCCCCGCACCCCCTCGCCCGGCTGCACTTTGACAGCGCGCGCATTTCGAAGTCCGCCTTAATTGGCGTACCCGGACAGGGATTCAAGATCGCCATGTCCGTTCTCGACGTGTTCCGCACGACTGTCGCGGCAGCGGCCCTTGGCTTTGCCCGTCGGGCGCTAGACGAATCCGTCGGCCGGGTACAGTCGCGTCAGGTGCAGGGGCGGCCGCTGGCCGATCTTCAGATGGTCCAAAGCCACATCAGCGACATGGCACTGCGCGTCGACGCGGCAGCCTTGCTCGTCTATCGCGCCGCATGGACCAAGGATGCAGGCGCCCCCCGCGTCAGCCGGGAAGCGGCGATGGCCAAGCTGTTCGCCACCGACGAAGCGCAGAAGGTCATTGACGCTGCCGTGCAACTGCACGGCGGCGACGGCGTGAAGTCCGGGTCCGTGGTAGAGCGGCTCTACCGCGAAATCCGGGCGCTGCGCATCTACGAGGGCGCGTCCGACGTCCAGAAGACAATCATCGCGCGGCAGACTCTCGACGCCGCGCCAATGCCCTAGCCGCGCCCCAACGGGGCGCGTCATCGGGCCCTCCGCACAGGAAGTCATTAGGCCCATGCACGCGCAATCAGTCGACGATATTCTTGGCCCCTCGGCCCATGTCGATACATTCACCCGCGACAACCTGCCAACGCCTGACCGCTGGCCCGATTTTTTGATGGACGGTTTCACCTATCCGGAACGCATCAATGTCGGCGTGGAGTTGACGGACGCAAATGTCGCACGCGGGATGGGTGACCGCACGGCGCTGATCGGCAACGGCCGCCGCCGCACCTATAAGGAACTGGCCGACTGGACCAACCGGCTGGCCCACGCGATGGTCGAGGATCTTGGTATCCAACCCGGCAACCGCGTGCTGATCCGGTCCGCCAACAATCCCGCGATGGTCGCTTGCTGGCTGGCCGCGACCAAGGCGGGTGCCGTGGTCATCAACACCATGCCCCTGTTCCGCGCTAAGGAACTGGGTCAGATCGTCGACAAGGCCAAAGTCGAATTCGCCCTTTGCGACACGCGGCTGATGGACGAGATGGCGCTCTGCGCCAAGTCCAGCCGGTTCCTCAAGACCGTCGTGGGTTTCGACGGCACATCGAACCACGATGCAGAGCTTGACCGGCTGGCACTGGAAAAGTCGGTGCAGTTCGAAGCGGTGCCAACTGGGCGCGACGACGTGGCGCTGCTTGGCTTCACCTCCGGCACCACCGGCGAGCCCAAGGCTACGATGCACTTCCATCGCGACATCCTGATGATCGCCGACGGCTACGCCAAAGAGGTGTTGCAGGTCACACCCGACGACATCTTCGTGGGTTCGCCACCCTTGGCATTCACCTTCGGGCTGGGCGGTCTAGCCGTTTTCCCACTGCGCTTCGGTGCCGCCGCGACGCTGCTGGAAAACGCCTCGCCGCCAAACATGATCGCGATTATCGAAAAGTTCCGCGCCACCGTGTCCTTTACCGCGCCGACGGCCTACCGCGTGATGCTGCGGGCAATGGACGAAGGTGCCGACCTGTCGTCCCTCAGGGCCGCAGTCTCTGCCGGTGAAACCCTGCCTGCGCCGATCTATCGCGAATGGATCGAAAAGACCGGCAAACCGATGCTTGACGGCATCGGCGCGACCGAGATGCTGCACATTTTCGTAACCAACCGGTTCGATGACCACCGTCCGGCCTGCACGGGCAAACCGGTCCGCGGCTACGAGGCCCGCATTCTGAACGACGACGGCACCGAGGCGTCGCGCGGCACGGTCGGCCGGCTGGCGGTCCGCGGACCAACCGGCTGCCGTTACATGGCCGATGACCGGCAGGATGGCTACGTTGTGAACGGCTGGAACGTGACCGGGGACGCCTTTGTCATGGACGACGACGGCTATCTGCATTTCGCCGCACGCAACGACGATATGATCATTTCCGCTGGCTACAACATCGCCGGGCCGGAGGTGGAGGCATCCCTGTTGTCACATCCTGCCGTTGCGGAATGTGCCGTCGTTGGCCAGCCCGATGACGAACGCGGGTGCATCGTGGCCGCGCACGTCGTGCTTAGTGAGGGTCACATTGCGAACGCTTCGTTGGTGAAAGGGCTGCAGGATCACGTCAAGGCCGATATTGCGCCCTACAAGTATCCCCGTGCCGTTCATTTCGTAAAGGGACTTCCCAAAACCGAGACGGGCAAAATTCAGCGGTTTCGACTGAAATGACAGAATGTGGAATGCCCCCACCGAAGTGGCCCACCTCTTGGGATAGCGGTGGTTGCGGGATTTCGGACCAGTTGCTAAGCTTTAGCGACTGATGAAGGGCGGAGCTGAAATGACGAAACGCAAGAAATATACGGCGGAGTTCAAGGCAAGAGTTGGATGCAACGTCGCTGTGATCTGACGTGCCGCGTACGGCTTCGAAAAGAGCGACACCCGCCCGGAAACGTCGCCCTGTCAAGTCCTGCGGCACCAGAGGGCAAGAAGGGGATCTCTGAGAGTCTGATTCAAAACTAACCGACTATTTTCATGCCCTTGCGAGGTGTCGCGTGACACGCCGAATGTGAGCGATGGTTACCCAGGCCTCTGCGCTGGCGATGGATTTTTCCCAATCTTTTGACAAGCGGCGGCATCGCCCAAGCCAGGCAAAGGTTCGCTCGACCAACCATCTTCTGGGCAGGACTTCAAAGCCTTGCGCCGTATCGGAGGGCTTGACGATCTGCACAGTCCAGCGTCCGATGGCCTTCAGCGCATCGCGCAGTTTGGGGCCTGCATAACCACCGTCCGCAAAGATATGACGCAACATGGGATAGCGCGATGCGATAGCCTTCAGCACATCCGGAGCGCCATCGCGGTCTTGAACCCCAGCGCTGTGTACCTCAAAGCCGATGAGCAATCCGGTCGTGTCAGTCACGATATGACGTTTGCGGCCCTTTATCCGTTTCCCGGCATTGTACCCTGTAACCCCGCCACTTTCCGTGGTTTTTACACTTTGGCTGTCGATGATCCCAGCTGTCGGCTGCGCGTTGCGGCCCTCTGCCAGCCGCGTAACCTCGACAAGT
>NZ_JBMERN010000090.1:0-15728 GCF_049310965.1 Loktanella sp. DJP18
CCTATATCCATTCGGATGCCGTCTTTGGCGTCAAGGAAAGCCTGATGGCAAAGTTCGAACCGATCAGCGCGCCCGCCGCGATTGCGCGAGCGGGTATGGACGGCCCGTTCTTTCGCGTTGTCCACGACTTCGTGCTGGCACCCGTCACAGGTTGAACGCCACCCGGAGCGGTGTCGGCGCGGCAGCGGGGTCGGGATCAGGCTGGTTGCCGTGCTCTCTTGGCATAGCCGTCTGGCGGTGGGCGATCAGCCAACATCGACGGCCGTCGGACGGTGGTGTCCGCCAAGCCGTGACAGCAAAGACGCCTGCGTGATCTGGCCGACGGGTGCGCCGTCCCGCGTGACGGTCAGCGATCCCTGCGACGTGATGCGGTCGATGATCGTCTGCACCGGCGTGTCGGCATCAACCTCTGGTCCGGTCGCGGGACCCGGCGTCATGACGTCATGTGCGGTCAGAACGCCAAGCGGATTCATATGCGCGACGAATTCCGCGACGTAGCCATTGGCGGGGTTTGTAAAGATCTGGCGCGGTGTGCCTATCTGCACGATGCGGCCGCCTTCCATGATCGCGATGCGGTTTCCCAGCTTGAAGGCCTCGTCCAGATCGTGACTGACGAAGATGATCGTGCGGCCGCGTTTCGCCTGAAGCTCCAGCAACTCGTCCTGCAATCGCGTGCGGATTAACGGGTCGAGCGCGCTGAACGGTTCGTCCATCAGCAGGATCGGCGCGTCGGTGGTAAAGGCGCGCGCCAGACCGACCCGCTGTTGCATCCCGCCCGACAATTCCCCCACAAGCGCGTCGGCGCGGTCTGCCAGACCGACGAGCGCCAATTCCTCCTCGACCCGCGCCGCGCGTTTCGCAGCGGACTGGCCACCCAGTTCCAGCCCGAGACCGACATTGTCGCGCACCGTGCGCCACGGCAGCAGGCCGAATTGCTGAAACACCATCGCAACGCTCTGCAGCCGCAGCCTGCGCAGGGTTTTGCTGTCGGCCTGCGTGACGGAGGTCAACCCTTCGGGCGTCCTGATGCGGACCTCGCCGCGCGCCACGGGGTTCAATCCGTTGACGGCGCGCAAGAGGGTGGACTTGCCGGACCCCGACAATCCCATCAGCACGAGAATCTCGCCCTCTTCGACTGTCAGGGTGCAATTGTGAACGCCCAGCACCTGCCCCGTGGCGGCACGGATATCGGGGCGTTCCTGCCCTTCGTCCATCAGCGGCAAGGCCGTCTCGGGCGCGTCGCCGAATACAATCGAAACATTGTCGAATTCGACGGCGCTCATGATTTCACCCTCAGGATGCGGTCCAGCATGATGGCCACCACGACGATGATGAAACCGGATTCGAACCCCAAGGATGTGTTCACCTGACCAAGCGCACGCAGGACCGGCACCCCCAGGCCGTTTGCCCCGACCAGTGCCGCGATGACGACCATCGACAGCGACAGCATGATGGTCTGGTTCAGGCCCGCCATGATCTGCGGCGTGGCTGATGGCAGTTCGACCTTCCACAGCAGTTGGGTGCTGGTCGCACCAAACGCCTCTGCCGCCTCGATCAGCGGTGTCGGTGTGCGGGATATGCCCAACTGGGTCTGTCGGATCGAGGCGGGCAGCACGAAGACGACCGTGGCGATTAGTCCCGGCACCGTCCCGATGCCGAAGAACACGATGGCGGGGATCAAATATACGAAGGTGGGCAAAGTCTGCATCAGGTCCAGCACCGGCACGACGGATCTGTAAAGCCGCGGCCGATGCGCAAGGGCGATGCCCAGGGGCACGCCGATTCCCATGCAGACGACACAGGACGACAATACCAGCGTCATGCTCTGCATCGTCTCCTCCCAGTAGTTCTGGTTGAGGATGAAGAGGAACCCAATGAGGACCAGCAGGCAGGTCTGCCAGCTGCGTTGCAGTAGGTAGGTCAGTGCCACGAAGGCTGCGATGACGATGTATTCGTTCGGTGTCAGCAGGGTCCATTCGACCCATTCGATCATCCACTCCATCACGGCGGCAAGGCCGTCAAAGAACCACCCCAGGTGATCCTGCATCCAGTCGAAAACGGCCTCAGCGGCGTCCCCCACGGGAATCTTGTGGTCAGTGATCCAGGCCATGCACGTCCTCTGAAACCGAGTGGAAATTGGATCGCGTCGGGGGTGGCCCGCACCTGCCGTTACAGCGACAGGCGCGATCCGTCCCCGACGGTCGGTTTCAGTAGCCGAAGGCTTCGGTCAATGCGGCGGCGGCATCGCCACCGTCGACGGTCGTCACGCCATCGACCCATGCCATGACGGCGTCCTTGTTTTCCTGCATCCAGGCCAAGGTGGCGGCATCGGGGTCCATGCCTTCGTCAAGGATCTGGCCCATGATACCGTTTTCCATCGGCAGCGTGAACTTGAGGTTTGCCAGCAGCTTGCCGACGTTGGGGCATTCTGCGGTGTAGCCCTGACGAACGACGGTATCGACGACGCCTTCCTCACCGAAAAAGTCCTCGCCGCCGGGCAGGTACTTCAGGTCGAAGTTGGCGTTCATCGGGTGCGGTTCCCAGCCCAGGAACACGACGTCTTCCTGCTTGTCATACAGGCGACGGACCTGCGCCAGCATCCCCTGTTCAGAGGATTCCACGATTTCCATGCCTTCAAGGCCGGAGTCGGCCTTTTCGGTCAGGGACACGAGATAGCCATTTCCTTCGTTGCCCGGCTCGATTCCGTAAACCTTGCCGTCAAGGTCGTCGGCATAGGTGTTGATGTCGGCGTAGGACTTCAAACCCTTCTCGAAGGTATAGGCAGGCACGGCGAGCGTGTACTTCGTCCCGGTCAGGTTGGTCGCAACCTTCTCGATCTCGCCGCTTTCAAGGTAGGGGCCGATGGCCGCAGCCTGTGCCGGCATCCAGTTGCCGAGGAACACGTCGACGTCGTCGGATTCCAGCGATGCAAAAGTCACGGGCACCGACAGGATCTTCACATCGGTCTCGTAGCCCAGCGCGTTCAGCACCTGCTTGGTCGCTGAGGTGGTCGTCGTGATGTCGGTCCAGCCCACATCGGACATGGTCACGGTCGAGCAGGCATCCTGCGCGAGCGCGGGTGTCGCGGCGCACAGGGCCAGCACGGAAAGGGTCGTCTTCAAGGTCATCATCGTCTCCCGGTTGGTTTTATTGATTGATCAGTCAATTAAGAACAGGTTAGACACTCGGGGCAAGGAGAAAATCGCAAATGCCCAAGATTGGGATGGAACCTATACGCCGCGCGGCCCTAGTGAAAGCCACGATTGCGGAAGTTGGCCGGGCGGGGTCACTTGACGTGTCCGTCAGCCGTATTGCGCAGCGCGCAGGCATGTCCTCGGCGCTGGCGCATCACTATTTCGGCAACAAGGATCAAATCTTCGTCGCGGCGATGCGGCAGATCCTGGACGATTACCGTGCCGAAGTCTTGACTGCCCTAAAGGGTGCGACCGACCGCGCGACCGCCATCGTGACCGCCAGCTTCGCGCCGTCTAGCTTTGCGCCCGCGACCGTCAGCGCCTGGATGACATTCTATGTGCAGGCGCAGCGCAACCCGCAGGCCCAGCGGTTGCTGTCGCTGTATCAGCGGCGGCTGCGGTCCAACCTGACCCACGCCCTGCGTGGCAATGTCGATGACCCGGTCGAGGCGGCGGACACGCTCGCTGCCCTGATCGACGGCTTCTACATTCGTGCAGCCCTTGCGGCGCCTGATGCGGATGCCGTGGGCAAGGTCCTCAAGACCCTGAAAATACTGCGAGGCCATGCATGAAACCGAATATCCTGATCCTGATGGTCGACCAGTTGAACGGCACCCTGTTCCCGGACGGTCCCGTCGACTGGCTGCACGCGCCCAACCTGCGCAAGCTGGCGGCCCGCAGCACTCGGTTCCGCGACGCCTACACCGCCTCTCCGCTGTGCGCGCCGGCGCGGGCATCGTTCATGACCGGACAACTGCCAAGTCGCACCGGCGTCTATGATAATGCGGCAGAGTTTCCTTCTGCCCTGCCGACCTACGCGCACCACCTGCGGCGCGCAGGCTACCAGACGGCGTTGTCCGGCAAGATGCACATGGTCGGCCCCGACCAGCTGCACGGCTTCGAGGAACGCCTGACCACGGATATCTACCCCGCCGATTTCGGCTGGACCCCGGACTATCGCAAACCGAACGAGCGCATCGACTGGTGGTATCACAACATGGGCTCTGTCACCGGGGCGGGCGTGGCCGAGATCACCAACCAGATGGAATACGACGACGAAGTCGCCTACAACGCTGTCCGCAAGCTTTATGACCTTGCCCGCGGCCATGATGTGCGGCCTTGGTGCCTGACGGTCAGCTTTACCCATCCGCACGATCCCTACGTCGCGCGCCGGAAATACTGGGACCTGTATGAGGACTGCGACCACTTGTTGCCGCAGGTCGGCCCGATCCCTTACGATCAGCAGGACGCCCACAGCCAACGCATCCTCGACGCCAACGACCGCGACAACTTCGACATCACCGAAGACCACATCCGCACCGCGCGCCGCGCCTATTTCGCCAACATATCGTATATCGACGACAAGATCGGCGAGATCCTGCAAGTGCTGGAAGACACCGGCCAGGACCCGATCATCCTGTTCGTGTCCGACCACGGCGACATGCTGGGCGAACGCGGTCTGTGGTTCAAGATGAGCTTCTACGACGGCTCGTCCCGCGTGCCGCTGATGATCGCGGCGCCGCAGATGCAGCCCGGCCTCGTCACCGATCCGGTCAGCACGATCGACGTCTGCCCGACACTCTGCGCCCTGGCCGGTGTCGACATGTCAGAGGTCATGCCCTGGACCGAGGGCCAGTCCATCGTCCCGCTGGGGCAAGGCAAACCCCGCACAGCCCCAGTCGCAATGGAATACGCCGCCGAAGGCACCATCGCGCCGATGGTCAGCCTGCGTGACGGCCAATGGAAGTTCAACATGTGCGCCCCCGATCCCGACCAGCTGTTCGACATGGCGGCGGACCCTCACGAGCTGACGAACCTCGCCGAAGACCCCGACCATCAGGACACCCGCGATAAACTGCGTGCCAAGGCGCAGGACCGTTGGGACCTTGACCGCTTTGACGCCGACGTGCGTCACAGCCAGGCCGGGCGCTGGGTTGTCTACGAGGCGCTGCGCAACGGTGCCTATTACCCTTGGGACTACCAGCCGCTGCAGAAGGCGTCCGAACGCTACATGCGCAACCACATGGACCTCAACGTCCTCGAATCGAACCAGCGCTTTCCGCGCGACTGATCCGCATTCACCTGACCCGATAAAAGCCCGCCGGAGGCCTCCATGCCCTACGATACGCAACCGACCGCCAGTCATTTCATCAATGGTGCCTATGTCGAGGACACCGCCGGCGAGATCATCGACGTGATCTATCCCTACACCGGAAAGGTCATCGCCCGTGTCCACGCCGCGACTCCGGCAATCGTTGACCGCGCCGTGCAGGCCGCCAAGGATGCGCAGGCGGGTTGGGCGGCGATGACGGGGACGCAGAGGGGCCGAATCCTGCGCCGCGCCGCCGATATCATGCGGGACCGCAACCATGACCTGTCGGTGCTGGAGACATTCGACACCGGCAAGCCGTTGCAGGAAACGACCGTGGCCGACGCGACCTCTGGTGCGGATGCGCTGGAATACTTTGGCGGCATGGCGGCGACGATCACCGGCGAACACATTCCGCTGGCAGGTGGCGATTTCGTCTATACCCGGCGCGAGGCGCTGGGCGTCTGCGTTGGCATCGGTGCCTGGAACTATCCGACGCAGATCGCCTGCTGGAAGGGTGCCCCGGCGCTGGCCTGCGGCAACACGATGGTCTTCAAGCCATCCGAGACGACGCCGCTCTGCGCGCTCAAGGTTGCCGAAATCCTGACCGAAGCGGGCGCGCCGCCGGGCGTGTTCAACGTGGTGCAGGGCATGGGGGCCGTTGGCTCTGCGCTGATCACCGATCCCCGCGTCGCCAAGGTGTCGCTGACCGGGTCCGTCCCGACAGGGCAAAAGGTCTATGCCGCCGCCGCCGCAGGTCTGCGGAATGTCACGATGGAACTGGGGGGCAAGTCGCCACAGGTCGTCTTTGACGACGCCGATCTGGAGGACGCCGTGTCGGGCGCGATCCTCGGCAACTTCTATTCCAGCGGTCAGGTCTGTTCCAACGGCACGCGGGTCTTCGTGCAGCGCGGTATGGTCGACGCTTTTCTTGCGCGTCTGGTCGAACGGCTGGGGGCTGTCGTCATGGGCAACCCGCAGGACATGGCCACGAACTTTGGCCCGATGGTAAGCCGCGCGCAGCGGGACTTGGTCGAAGGGTTCATCGCCAAGGGCGTGGCCAAGGGCGCGCGTCTCGTCCACGGTGGCAAGCGGCCCGACCGCGACGGGTTCTTTCTGGAACCCACCGTCTTTGCGGACGTGACAGACGACATGACCATCGCCACCGATGAAATCTTTGGCCCGGTCATGTCCGTCCTGACCTTCGACACAGAGGAAGAGGCCCTGCGCCGCGCCAACGCGACACCCTACGGTCTGGCGGCGTCGGTGTTTACCAAAGACCTGACCCGCGCGCACCGCATGGCGGCAGGGTTCGAGGCCGGAACCTGCTACATCAATACCCACAACCTCGCCCCGGTCGAGGCGCCGTTCGGCGGCTCCAAGATGTCGGGCGTCGGCCGCGAGAATTCCAAGGCGGCGATTGAATTCTACACCCAGATCAAGGGCGTCTATGTCGCCATGAACCCGGTCGAGGCACCGTTCTGATGCAGGCCGAATACGTCATCATCGGTGCGGGCAGTGCGGGTTGCGCGATCGCCTATCGTCTGTCCGAGGCGGGCAAGGATGTTTTGGTCATCGAGCATGGTGGATCGGACGCCGGACCCTTCATCCAGATGCCGGCGGCGTTGTCCTATCCGATGAACATGAAGACCTATGACTGGGGCTTTCAGACGCAACCGGAACCGCATCTGGGCAACCGCACCCTTGCCACACCGCGCGGCAAGGTGATCGGCGGGTCGTCCTCGATCAACGGCATGGTCTACGTCCGCGGTCACGCCCGCGACTTCGACACCTGGGCACAGATGGGCGCGGCGGGCTGGTCCTACGCGGATGTGCTGCCCTACTACAAGCGGATGGAGCATTGGCACGCCGGCATCCACGGCGGCGATCCCGACTGGCGCGGCAAGGATGGCCCGCTGCATGTCACACGCGGCCCGCGTCGGAACCCCTTGGTCAAGGCCTTTGTCGAGGCGGGAAAGCAGGCGGGCTATCCCGCAACCGACGACTATAACGGTCAACAACAAGAGGGCTTCGGCCCCTTCGACGCGACGATCTATCTTGGCCGCCGCTGGTCCGCCGCGAATGCCTATCTGCGCCCCGCGCAAAAGACCGGCAACGTCCGTGTCGTGCGGGCCTTCGCCCGCCGCGTCGTGATCGAGAACGGCCGTGCCATCGGGGTCGAGGTGTCGCGCAGGGGCGTCATCGAGACGATCCAGGCGAGCAAAGAGGTCATCATCGCCGCCTCGGCCATCAACTCTCCCAAACTGCTGATGCTGTCGGGCGTCGGCCCCGCCGCGCATCTGGCAGAGCATGGTATCGACGTCGTGGCCGACCGGCCCGGCGTTGGGCAGAACCTTCAGGACCATCTGGAGCTTTACATCCAGCAGGCGGCGACCAAGCCGGTGACGCTCTTCACCTATTGGAAGCTGTTCTGGAAGGCATTGATCGGTGCGCAATGGCTGCTCGGCAAGCGCGGCCTTGGCACATCGAACCACTTTGAGAGCACGGCTTTCGTGCGGTCGAAGGCCGGCGTGGAATATCCGGACATCCAGTTCCATTTCCTGCCCATCGCGATCCGCTACGATGGCAAGGTCGCGGCAGAAGGGCACGGCTTTCAGGCCCATGTCGGGCCGATGCGGTCCACCTCGCGGGGCAGCGTCATGCTGGCGGACGCCAATCCCGATACCGCACCGCTGATCCGGTTCAACTACATGTCCGACCCGCAGGACTGGGAGGATTTCCGCACCTGCATCCGGCTGACCCGCGAAATCTTTGCGCAGGACGCCTTTGCTCCGTTCCGGGGTCACGAAATACAGCCGGGCGCTGCCGTCGCATTGGACGACGCCCTCGATGACTTCATCCGGGAACACGCCGAAAGCGCCTATCACCCCTGCGGCACTTGCCGGATGGGGGCGGCGGACGATCCTCTGGCCGTCGTCGATCCCCACTGCCGGGTGATCGGCGTCGATGGCCTGCGCGTCGCCGACAGCTCGATCTTCCCGCGAATCACGAACGGTAACCTGAATGCGCCGTCCATCATGGTGGGCGAGAAGGCAGCCGATCATATTCTTGGCCGCGACGCGCTGCCCGCGTCCAACGAAGGGCCGTGGATTCACCCGCACTGGCAGACAGAGCAACGCTGAACGCTGCCGTCGGTTCACCCTTTCAATACTGCCCCCGACGCACCATCTTTGGCCTATGACGCATGACCTTTGGTATTTCGAGAAGATCGCCCGCGCCACGGTCGCGGCGATGCCCGATGTGTTTCGACCCGCGGCGCAGGATGTGGCCCTGCGGATCGTCGATTGGCCGACGGACGACATGCTTGCCGATCTTGAAATCGACGACGCCCTCGACCTGACGGGGCTATACGATGGCATCCCGCTGACGGAAAAGTCGGTGATGGACATGCCGACCCAGCCCGATACCGTGTGGCTGTTCCGCAAGCCGATCCTGGCCGAGTGGCGCGATCGCGGCGATGTTGAACTGGACGATCTGATCGCGCATGTCGTGGTTCACGAATTCGCTCATCATTTCGGTTGGTCCGATGACGATATCGGGGCTGTCGATGCATGGTGGCTTTGACCTATATCGCCTAGGGAACTTGGGTCGCAGCACCGCGATCGGGCGTGGAATCGGGATCAAGACAACATGAAACGCATTCATCTTGGCGCGCGCCCCGGCCTTGCGCAAAAGGCCGAAGCGGCCGGTTTCACGTTTCACGCGATGTATGGCGAACCCTATTGGGACGAGGACACGGTCTACGAATTCACCCTGTCGCAGGTCGAGGACGATATCGAGGACCCCGCGACGGAACTGCACCAGATGTGCCGGGACGCGGCGGCGCATATCGTGACCTCTGAGGAGTTGATGGAAAGGCTGGCGATCCCGCGTGCGCATTGGGACTTGGTGGCCGCGTCCTGGACATCGGGCCAACCCGAGCTTTATGGCCGGTTCGACCTGATCTACGATGGGACCGGCCCGGCGAAGATGATCGAATACAATGCGGACACCCCGACGGCCCTGTTCGAAAGCGCCTCGTTCCAGTGGACCTGGCTGGAAGACATGATCGCAAGCGGCGACCTGTCACCCGACAGCGACCAGTTCAATGGCATCTTCGAAGCACTGACGGCGCGGTTCGCAGAGCTTTACACGCCGGGCACGCATATTCACTTCTCTGCGTTCGAGGAGCTGGTCGAGGATTATGCCACCGTAGAGGCGCTTGCCTACGCGGCCCGCGCCGCCGATCTGGGCGCGCACTTCGTCAATCTGCCGCAGATCGGCGTCACGCCTTCCGGACAGTTCACGGACGCGGAGTCGCGCGTGATCGGCCATCTGTTCAAGCTGTATCCGTGGGAGGATCTTCTGCGCGACGATTTCGCTGCGCATCTGGCCACGGCGCAATGCCGGTTCATCGAACCTGCATGGAAAGCCGTCGTGTCGAACAAGGGTCTGCTGCCGGTCCTGTGGCGACTGTTCGAAGGGCATCCCAATCTTCTGCCCAGCTTCTTTGCGGACGAGATCGAAACAGGGTCGGACGCTGTATCGCGGGCACAGGATGCCCTTGATCGGGGCATCGTGACGAAACCCGTGTTCGGTCGCGAAGGGGCGAGCGTGACCATCAGGCGCGGCGCGGAGGTCATCGAGGCATCGACGGATCAAGGCTATGCCATGCATCCGATGATCGTGCAGGCCTACGCCGAAATGCCCATTTTCGAAGGCTTTCGGCCCGTGATCGGTGCCTGGATCGTCGGGCAGACCTGCGTGGGCATGGGCTTGCGAGAGGATCGGTCACGCATCACGCAAAATCTCAGTCGGTTCAAACCGCATTACATCCGTGCGTGATGCACCCTATGTATAAGGCTGACGCTGATACCCGACCCGCAAGACGAAAAGAGATCTGTCCATGACCGCACAGCACCCGACCAAAAGATCCCGGATCATGCCCGCGATGCTGCTTGGCGCGACGGCCTTCGCACTGACGGCCTGCGAGGATGATCGCGTCGACGCCAATGCCTTTCCGGACAAGGCGACGTGCGAGGCAGCGGCACGTGATGGCACCCTGCCGTTCTCTGTCGCCGATTGCGATGCCGCCTTTGCAGAGGCCCTGGCCGAACATGAACGGTCGGCACCGCGTTACGACGATCTTGTCCTGTGCGAGGAACAGCACGGCGGCGAGTGTGTGGCCGAGGAGGGTGGCGGCGGTTCGTCGATCTTCATGCCGCTGATGGCGGGCTACCTGATGGGCAGCCTGCTGAACAACAGCCGGGCGCAGACCCAACCGCTCTATCGCGATTCCGCCGGAAAATTCGCGACGGCCTCGGGTGCGACGGTTCTGAACGGCAACAGGGGCAGCGCAAAGCTGGCGCCGTCCAGCTTTCGCCCAGCGGCCGCCACGGCTGCGGCGGCACCGATGACGCGGGCCACGGTCAGTGCGACGGGGGGATTCGGGTCCTCGCGCACCAGCCTGTCCTCCAGCGGACGCAGTTCTTTCGGCGGCTGACGATCCCTCACCAAAGCCGCGGTTTGAACCATCAGCCCGTGGCCTTCGGTCAACCGCGACCGGTCAATTCAGTGCCGACAATGTTCCACTTCAGCGCCTGTAAGCAGAACGATTTACCCGACCTGCGCGCCTTGCATGAATGTCATTCCTGACTTTGCCGCATGCATTGAAGTCCAAAACATGCAGGTTAACTGCTGTCTGAACAGACACTGATCGGACGGACAGACCCATGTTGAAACCCATCGCACTCGCCGCATTTGCCTTGTCGGCCACACTTTCGACCGCGCAGGCCGAAACCTTGAACGTCGGCATGTCGGGTGGCTACTTTCCTTTCACCTTCGTCAAGCTGGACGAGCTTCAGGGGTTCGAGGTCGATTTCATGAACGCCATCGCGGCCGAAACGGGCGACGAGGTCAACTTCGTCACCATGTCCTTTTCTGGCCTGATCGGTGCGCTGGAATCAGGACGGATCGACACGATCGCCAACCAGATCACCATCACGCCCGAGCGTGAGGCGAAGTTCGCCTTTTCGCAGCCCTACGTCTTTGACGGTGCGCAGGTCGTGGTGAAGGACGGCAACGAGGACACGATCACCGGCCCGGCCGACCTGAGCGGCAAGACCGTCGCCGTCAACCTCGGGTCCAACTTCGAGGAATTGCTGAACGCCCTGCCCAACGCCGCCGACATCGACATCCGCACCTATGAAAGCAACATCGCGCAGGATACCGCCATCGGCCGTGTCGATGCCTTCGTGATGGACCGCGTGTCGTCGGCACAGTTGATCGCCGAGAGCCCGCTGCCGCTGGCGCTTGCCGGCAAACCCTTCAGCGAAATCCGCAACGCCCTGCCGTTCCGCAATGACGCAGAGGGACAGGCCCTGCGCGACCGGATCGACACCGCGATCACGACGCTGAAAGAGAACGGCACGCTGGCCGAAATTTCGGACAAGTGGTTCGGCACCGACATCACAGTCGCCGAGTAAGGGCATGCGGGCGCTCGACTTCGACTACATGCTGAGTCTGGTGCCCGTCCTGCTGGGCTACGTGCCGCTGACGCTGTTCATGGCTTTCGTCGGCATGATCTGCGCGCTGGTGCTGGCGTCCATCATGGCTGTCGAACGGGTGTTCCGCGTGCCGGTCCTCGACTGGTTCGTGCGGCTGTTCATCAGCTTCTTCCGCGGCACGCCGCTGCTGGTCCAGCTTTTCCTGTTCTACTACGGCCTGCCGCAGGTGTTGTCGTTTCTGGGCAATATCAACGGTGTGACGGCGACCATCATGGGCCTGACGTTGCATTTTTCCGCCTACATGGCCGAAAGCATTCGCGCCGCAATTCTGGGTGTCGACCGCAGCCAGTGGGAGGCGTCGCAGGCCGTTGGCATGACGCAGGGCCAGATGATGCGGCAGATCATCCTGCCACAGGCCGCCCGCGTGGCGGCACCGACGCTGGTCAACTATTTCATCGACATGATCAAAGGCACCTCGCTTGCCTTTACCCTTGGTGTCACCGAACTGATGGGCGCGACCCAGAAAGAGGCGGCGGGCAGTTTTCTGTATTTCGAGGCGTTTCTGGTCGTTGCCGCAATCTATTGGGTGATGGTCGAGGTGCTGGCCTTCGCACAGCGCCACCTTGAAATCTACCTGAACAGGGCGCACGCAAGATGACGAAGACTGCGGGCATATCTGTCTCGGGCCTCAGCAAGTCATTCGGTGATACGCATGTCCTGCGTGATATCGCGCTGGACATCGCGCCGGGCGAGCGTGTCGTCGTCATCGGCCCCTCCGGCACCGGAAAATCGACGCTGCTGCGCTGCCTGAACTACCTTGACCGACCCGATACCGGCGTCGTCCGTGTCGGCGACCTGTCCGTGGACGCGGCAAGTGCGACCAAGGCGCAGATCCTCGCCCTGCGGCGGCGGACCTCCTTCGTGTTCCAGAACTACGCGTTGTTCGCGCACAGGACGGCGCGCGAAAACATCACGCAGGCCCTGATCACCGTAAAGGGTCAGACCAAGACTGATGCCGATGCGCGGGCCGACGCGACCCTGCGTGAAACCGGCCTGTTCGAAAAGGCCGATTCCTACCCCGCCGCCTTGTCTGGCGGGCAGCAGCAGCGGGTCGGCATTGGGCGGGCGATGGCGCTGGACGCGGACCTGATGCTGTTCGACGAACCGACCTCTGCCCTCGATCCCGAATGGGTAGGAGAGGTGCTGGACCTGATGCGCCGTGTGGCCGACAAGGGCCAAACCATGCTGATCGTCACGCACGAGATGCAATTCGCGCGCGAGATCGCGGACCGCATCATCTTCATGGCCGAAGGCGGGATCGTGGAACAGGGCCCGCCGCGGGATCTGCTGGACCACCCGCAGGATCCCCGCACCATCGCCTTTCTGCGGCGCGTCGGCTGATCTGCGGGGCAACTATGAATGGCTTAGGGGTGCTGCGTCAGCGGAAAACGGCAGTCAGCCGTGCCAGCCGGGCCGTCGATCAGGACGTGCAGATTCTGTGCAATCGTTTGCCGCAGAAGGTCTGATCAAACACATGGAAGGTCAGTGTCTTGACGGGGTTTCGGACTGCCGTGTCCCCCTTTAGGCTGCGTCAGGCGACGCGCTACGCGGTCGCGAGGACTGGATACAGGAGAAGACCTTCGCATGACGGAAATTGATATCAGCAGTGTCCCCTTCGGCGAACATGACGGCAAACCTGTCACACTCTGGACCATCATGCGGCAAACCACACTTGGTCCCGTCACGTTATCGATGACGGACTTCGGCGCAACGATTCAACGGCTGATCCTGCCGGATGCCAAGGGCACACCGACGGACATTGCCCTGGGTTACGACACGCTGGCCGAATACGTGACCTGCGACACCTACTTTGGCGCGACGGTCGGGCGGTATGGGAACCGGATCAGGGCGGGTCATGTCATGCTGGACGGGAATTCCACACAGCTTGACCTGAACGAAGGCCATAACCACCTGCACGGTGGTCGGCGTGGCTTTGACAAGGTGGTGTGGGCCGGTGCGCCGACGGTCGAGGGCGATGGTCTATCGTTCCAGCTGACATCCCCCGACGGCGACATGGGCTATCCGGGCAAGCTCGAGATCATCGTCACCTATCGCCTGACGGCGCAGGGCGGACTGGACGTCGACATGACGGCGACGACGGACCGGACGACGATCTGCAACGTGGTGCAGCACAGCCTGTGGAACCTTGGGGGCCATGCCGCGGGCCATGTGCGCGACCACGTCGCGCAGCTTGCCGCAGGGTTCGTGACGCCGGTGGACGACGACCTGATTCCAACCGGCGAGGTCTGCCGCGTCGATGGCACGCCCTTCGATTTCGGCACGGCAAAGCCAATCGGGCGCGACATGTCCGCGCTGACTGCCGCGGGCTATGACCACAACCTCGTGCTGGGTCTGCTGGATGCCGAAGGCTGGCGCGACTGTGCAGATGTGCTTTGCCCCGCAAACGGTCTGGGTTTCAGGCTGCGCACCGACCAGCCTGCGGTGCAGTTCTATGCCGGCACCTATCTGACGCCCGATGTGGTTGGGAAAGGGAACGTGCCTTACCAGGCGAACGCTGGCTTCGCGCTCGAAACGCAGATCTTTCCCGACAGTCCGCATCACGCCCATTTCCCGCAGGCGATCCTGAGATCCCACGACACCTATCGGCACCGCATGGCCTATTCCTTCTATCATGCCGGCCCCGCCTCGACCCAAGCCTGAGCTGGCCTGCCGAAATGTGGGGGTGACAAAGGCATGGTCCCGGATTACGAGATTGTGTATCGAATTATCCGATACACAACACCGCAGGCAACTGTCTTATGAGCCCCAATCTGCTTCTCCTCGATGCGGAAACCGATTTCGAGACCTTCAAGGCCGCCGCCTCGCGCGGGGGGGTGCGTATCCTCAAGTTGCTGCACGACCATGGCGGCATGAACATCAACCAGATTGCGGAACGCCTGGGGCAACCGCAGTCGTCGGTATCCAACAACGTTCAAAGCCTTGTCAAAGCCGGTCTGATCCGCACCGAGACGGTCAGCGCCCGCAAGGGCAGCCAGAAGGTCTGTCATGCCGTCTATGACGAGATCGTGGTGTCCTTCCACAAGCCCGCGCCGCGTCTGCCCTCGGACGTGATCGAAGTGGCGATGCCGCTGGGGCTTTACACCAATGCGGCCGTCGTTGGCCCCTGCGGCATCTGTTCGCCCACGGGCATCATCGGGCTGCTGGACGTGCCCGCGACCTTCCTTGACCCGGAACGGATGAAGGCGTCGCTGCTTTGGTTCACAAGCGGATTCGTCGAATATCAGTTCCCGAACAATGCCCATCTGAAGGGCCTCGGTGTCGACCGGATCGAATTCGCACTGGAAGTCAGTTCAGAGGTTCCCGGGACGCACACCGACTGGCCCTCTGACATCTGCCTGTCGATCAATGGGGTCGAACTGGGCGTCTGGACGTCGCCCGGCGATTTCGGCGACCGCCGTGGCGTCTACACGCCCGATTGGTGGAAATTGGCGGGATCGCAATACGGGTTGCTGAAGACCTGGCAAGTCACGACAGAGGGATCATTCGTCGATGGACGCAAGATATCCGATATCGGATTGGCGGACCTGAAACTGGCGGAACACCGGTCGATCAGGTTGCGAATCGAGGTGAAGGCGCAGGCCCGTCATCCCGGTGGCATCAACGTCTTTGGACGCGGTTTCGGCAATTACGATCAGGACTTGATTCTTCGACTGCACACAAAATCCAAGGTTCAGAACGCGATTGCCTGATAGTTCAGCGCGCTGTTGACAGGTGAACCGTATCGCGTAATCATATCGTCAAATCTGGTTCACACCAGATAAATGGATATGAAACTGCGGGGGAGCCTTCGATGAAAACACGTGTCGCCGTCCATCGGGATTTTCACATCTCATACCAACCTGCACTGATCAGAACTCC
>NZ_JBMERN010000091.1:0-15723 GCF_049310965.1 Loktanella sp. DJP18
GATCTCCGGATAGAACTCCTCCGGAATCCAATCCAGCGTGATGCAGTAATGCGTATCGACGACGAACTTCTTCTTCAACCAAAGCTTCTTCTGGAAGTCTTCAAGCTGCGCTAGGAAGTCGATAACCTTTCCGGCGATCCGGCGAATCACCTTTATCTTCGACAAATACTGCTCCACGCGCGGCGCTGTCTCGCTCTCGATATCGTCGAGATGCATCACTTCGTTCTTGACGTAAAAGTCCAGTTCCCGGCGCAGGAAGTCGCCGAGATCCTTGTGGATGAAGTAGTCGAAGGTGTTACGGGCCGTATAGCGCTTCAGATGCCCTTCGAGGCGGGAGTGGCCGGGCCGTTCGCCGTTCACATTCACATGGGATTTGCCAAGCTCTGCAATCCACGACGTGAAGGTGGCATCCTTTACCGCCAGAGTGCGCCTCACCGCTGAGGCCGTGAGATCCTTCTGCGCCGGCGGCTTCTTTTTTCCCTCGCGTTCGCTTTCCGGCCAGTCGGCCAAGGTCGCCGGGCGATAGGCAAAGCGCAGAACCAGATCGCCGTCTTCCTCGGCGATGAAATCCTCGGTGGCTAGGATGAAGACGCGGTCCTTGCTTTCGGCCGCCTTGACGTTGCCGTGTTCACCTTCCGCGGCATCCGCCAGCCGGAAGTGCACCCGCATGGGATTGGCGGCATCGTCCGGCTTCAGCCGAAAGGCGTAGTCGCGCAGGTACTCGCTGGTCTTGATGTAGTACTGGTCACGGGTTGCCCAGTGGAGCTTGACCTCTTCGCCTTCGTAGGGGATCGCGTAGACGCCCGGCCGGTAGACGCGTTTGGCTAGGAAGTCGCCTTCTGAGTAGTAGCGGCGGAAGAAGCTGAACAGATGGTCGTAGACCTCGTTCTCAAGCCCGCCGATGTCGACTGCGTCATTGGCGATCTTAGCGCGAAGCTCCTTGACCTTCGGTAGCGTTTCGGGATCGGCGCCGAGGCTTTGCGCCTGCTCGATCGCCTTGGTGAGTTCCTTCTCCAGCTCCGCTTTGTCGGCGGTCTTGTAGAGGCCGAACGCCTGCTGAACCTGAGGCAGCAGGTCCTTGTCGAGAAACTGCGTCACCTCAGCGCTCTTGGCGTGCATGATACGATAAAGGCCGAAATCAAGATCGGGCTGGTCGAGCTGAAACAGCTCTTTCAGCAGGGTTTTCAGCTTTTCAAATTTCTGAGTCACTAATTTTTTCCTACTGATATCGACGCGTCACCGTGCTTCAAAGCCAATCCAGAGTTGGCAGTTCCTTCAGCGGCAAACCACTGCACTGCCTCCCGCGATAGCGAAACAAAGCTCTGCGGTGCGTAGAATGACCAACTTTTTCTTAGTGTTTCGAGGCTAATAGCGGTCTGAAATATTTCCGTATCTTCGATAAAGTAGCATCCAATATTATTGTACCCCTCAAAATACTTAACTAACTCCATCTCGTCCAATCTCGTTTTATCATGTAGTTTCTTGGCTTTAGCAAGATCTACATCCTTTATTTTCGTGATTTTCGATACGCTAATTACCTGAGAGAAAGGCGCGGCGACGTAGAGGTACATCCGTGTAGGTACGAAAAACTTTGGGTACCTTCTGCGAAGGACACATTTGATCGAACCGGACAGTAAGGGCTCTCTCCACTTTGGAGAAAACGTGACGAGCACCTCCGATGTGCGGTTATTCGAAGAGCCCTTGAAAGACGTTTCTGTACTCATATTACTTTCCACCTAATTGAGAAGAGGGCCTCGGTCTCTGTCCGCTGCTCGAGCCTGCGTTCAAGCTGGTCGATGAGCGAATCCCTCTTGTCCATGATCTCGTCTTCCACCGTGAAAATCTCCTGTCGCTGGCGGCGCTGTTGGCGCTCCAGCTTTTGGATTTTTTCCTGGATGGAGTGCTGCTCCTCAAGCGTCACGGCCTGGCGCGCCTGGCGGCGCAGCACCTTGATCTGTTCCTTGGTGTCGGCCAGCGCCTTTTCGGCTGAAAGCACCATGTCGTCCGCCCACTTCTCAAGCTTGTCGCGAGCCTGGTTGAAGTGAGCGCTGTTCTGCTCAAGGGAGAGGCTGATCGTTGCCTTGGCGTGACGATGTGCTTCGGCTTCAAGTCGTTTGGCTACCGAGTGCGGGATATCGCTCTGAGCATCGACCTGACCCGAGCAGCCGAAGAGCTTCTCCATGGTTTCCTGATCCAGCGTCGCGCCATCTTCGTCAAAGCCGGAGAAGAGGAGATACTCCTCCCTCTCATAGGACTCGATCTGCAAACGCGTCAAAACGAGATGGCCGGATTTGCCGCGAAGAGCTTCAACGACGTGAAGGCGCGCCGCGTAGTTCGTGACATCAAATGTAATGATGGCTGCGGGCGTTTCGAACGATTTCCCGCCTTGAACCACCTTCTCTCCGAGAGGGTGTGACAGGCGATAGAGGAACTGGCCCTGTTCCTCGCTCCGGTCGTGGCCAGGCTCTGGCTGGGACTTCGAGATGAGGTGGTAGCGGCCCGGCGATATCTCGGGGCTCGGCGGGACCTTGAGATCGAACGCAAGCGCATCGTCATCGAAGCGGGCACGATCCGCCAGAATGAATCGCGTCAATGACCAGAAACGCTGGCCGATCCGGTCGAGTTGAGCGTTGGCGTCTGCAAGCCGAATTCGCAACCGCTGGTGAACATCCTCATCGAAGTGCTCGAAGAGCTTGCGCCGCGTGTCGTCCATGCGGGCTCGAATGCTCTCGTCTATCTCCGTCTGGAGTTTCTGGAATGCCGCTTCGATCTCGTCCGAAGTCCGGCATTCCTGATAGATGGCAAGGATGCGCTTCTCGAAATCAACGCCGGATTCAATACTGCCCAGCACGTCGTCCGACGCACCGAACACCCCATTGAAGAGGCTGAACTTCTCGCCCAGCAGTTCAAGAACACGGCGATCAGCCTCGTTTCGCTCGTTCAGGAAGTTGATCACGACGACGTCGTGCTTCTGCCCATAGCGATGGCATCGACCAATCCGCTGTTCGATCCGCTGCGGGTTCCAGGGCAAATCGTAGTTGACGACCAGCGAGCAGAACTGAAGGTTCACGCCTTCCGCAGCGGCTTCGGTCGCAAGCAGGATCGTCGCATCGTCGCGAAAACGCTCGACTAGGGCGGCGCGCACGTCAATGGCGCGCGAGCCTGACGACCGTCCGTTGAGTTTATTCTTTGCCAGCCAAGCTTGATAGATTTGCGTCGCTTCAGGACCGGTGTTAGTCCCGTTGAAAACCACAACTTCGCCCTTGTAGCCGTGGCTCTCAAGGAAGCTCTTGAGATAGTCCTGCGTCCTGCGGGACTCGGTGAAGATGACCGCTTTCCGTGCAGCGCCAGTTTCTGCCATCTGCCCAAAGCCAATGTCCAGAGCCTTGAGAAGCGTTTCCGTTTTGGTATCGACGGGGATGTTTCGAGCCTGTGAACTGAGGCGCTCCAGGAGTTCAATTTCTTCTTTCAGCTTCGACCGGTCGATCTGCACCGCGTCAGCTTCCGACGGATCCGGATCGGTGTCGTCTGCCAGAATGTCGTCAAGCAGCTCGTCTTCTATCTCTTCCGACTCAATAAGACGCTCGGCAAATTCCGGATCGTCCTTGATCTGCTCGTCGCGAAGCGTTTCTAATCTTGCTCGTAATGTGTCGAGCGTGCCTGCGATGGCCAGTGACGAGGAGGCCAGAAGCTTCCTCAGAATAAGTGCCGTAAGGTGCCTCTGGCGCTGTGGGAGGGCGTAGCTGTTGGGGCGCTGCAAGAAGGCCGAAACAGCCTCATACAGCGAATGCTCTGCGTCGCTCGATGTGAAGGGGCGCGTGATGGCCCGCCGCTCGGTGTATCGAACATATTCGACGACCTGATTTCGAAGCGTCCTTTTGCAGAACGTCGCAAGCCGCTGTCGCAAATCGGTCATGCTGCTGCCCGCGCTGGCGTAGCGCGCCCTGAACGCATTGATGTCGCCGAATAGGTGCTCATCGATGAGCGTAGAAAGCCCGTAGAGTTCAACAAGTGAGTTTTGCAACGGCGTCGCAGTCAACAGCAATTTCCGGCAATCGTTTGTGGCCCAACGGATGCCCTGACCAACCTTATTGCTTGGACGATAGGCGTTCCGTAGTTTGTGGGCCTCGTCTATGACAACCAAATCCCACGCAATCGCTCTGATTTCTTCACGCAAGGCGCTGGCATAGTTGAATGAGACGATAAGAATGCCCGGCTCGTTCAGTGGAGCCCGGCCAAGCCGAAGTTCATCCCGGTAGGTTTTTGCATCGAGGACTCGGGATGGAAGATTGAACTTCTCGGAAAGCTCCAGAGCCCACTGCTTCCTGAGAGAAGCCGGACAGATGACCAGCAGCCGGCGCTTCCGCTCAGCCCAGAACTGGCAGAGGACAATTCCCGCCTCGATTGTCTTGCCCAGACCGACCTCGTCGGCGAGCAAGACACCTTTTGAAAGGGGCGATTCAAGCGCGAACAATGCCGCTTCGATCTGATGGGGGTTCAGATCGACGGCAGCATCAAAGAGCGACATTGAAAGCCGATCCAGCCCGGAAGAAGCGCGGCGTGTGAGATCGTGGGCGAAATATTTGGCGTGATAAGCTGTCAAATTCATTGCTCACCCTTCGGTGAGTTGCCTTCACCCTTGGTGGGCGCATCTTCCTTGCCTAAGTCGCCAACGAGTCGCTCATACTCCTCAAGTGCGACCACCACCACGACTGCTCGACCATGCTTCTCGATCGCGACTGGGCTTGCACGCGCCAAATCAATCAAGCGACCAAAGCCGTTTTTAGCATCACGTGCTGACATACGTTGCATACGCGCCCCCGAGGTTAGGAGCCATTATAGCCACTATGGCTACCAATGGAACCTCGGAAGTTATGCCTAGCCCTATGTATCTTGCAGGTTTTCCATGGTCGAGGGAATACGCGGGCCGAGATGGATACGCAGCCGCGAATGCAGGATCACCAAGAACACGATCGAACAGACCGCGCGGCTCTTCAGGCCAAGAGTAAGTTACTGTCCCTCACTACCGCGCATGATTCGAAGCGATCACCTGCGGTGGAAACCTGCACGGGAGAGAGTTAAGCGCGTGAGTTATTCGCTCCCGCAAGTTTAGCCGAGCGCCTCGCGCAGCGATGTCGCGACGGCGTCTGCTGCGCTTTTGACGGGGTCAGCTGCAAGGTGAGCATAGCGCGCGGTTGTCTGCACCTGCGTATGCCCCAGCAGCTTGCCGATCATAGGCAGACCTTGACCTGAGGCTACGGCCGTAGACGCAAAAGTATGGCGAAGGTCGTGGATCCGGACATCCTTAACCCCAGCGCGGGCCCGGACGCGTTGCCAGAACGGCTGCAGGTCGCTGAGCGGTTTGCCCGTCAGCGTGCCGGTGATGACCCAAGGGTTGCCATCAATGCGTTGCGCGTCGTGCAGGTATTCGACAGCAGGCGCGCCGAGATGAACTATTTTCTTGCCGGTTTTGGAATCCGGCAGGCGCAGGGCGCACTCGTGAAAGTCGATGTATTCCCACTTCAGGGTCATGATTTCGCCAAGACGGCATCCTGAAAGGATCAGCAGCCGCGCCGCCAGAATGGCGGATGACAACTCCACACGCTCGCTTTCCATCTCCCGCAGCACTTCGCCGATCCTGCGCAACTCGGCGGCGCTGAGAAACCTCTCACGTTTCTCTTCGGGGTACTTACGGATGTGCTTGCGCGGGTTCGACCCTTCCGGCCGCAATCCCCACATCTCGGCCAGCACAAACATCTTGGAAACCACCTCAAGGCAGCGGTTTGCCTGATAGGGGATGTGCCGCAGATCGTGATGGAACTTGGCTACATCGGCGCGGGTGATTTCTGGCAGGGCCAATCGGCCGAGTGCGGGCAAGATGAAGCGCCTGAGGTTGCCGCGATATTCCTTCGCAGTGCTGGCTTTCAGGCGCACCGAGATGTGTTCCCTGTCGAAGCGCTCTGCCAGATCGCTGACGGTGGCGGCATTGCGCTTGGCGGCACGATCAGCCGCAGGATCTTCGCCGTTCTTGACGGCGGCGATGATCGTAATCGCTCGGGTGCGCGCCTGATCGCAGGTAAGCACCGTACTTGGCCCGAGGCTCATGCGTCGCGGACGTCGCCCTGCGCGATACTGCACCACGAAGCTTTTGCGCCCACTTGGCATCACGCGTAGCCCGAAGCCGGGAATGCTCTCGTCCCAGATGAAGAACTCCGTCGCCTGCGGCTCAATAGCATCGACAGTGCGTTTGGTCAGTTTTGGCATAAGTGGTCCTGCGCAATGATGATGGCTGGCCCTTACAGTGGTTATCATTTGCGCGCAGTCAACGAACACATTGAAATTGCGTAATAAAATGAAAAACTGCGTAGCCGTTCAAGCTTCAAAAGAGCATTCTGTCGGAATGCAAACCGGTATTGGCCCCGAATCAGTGTTGGCGTTTCGTTCGTCGCATACCGCTGTTAGTGTGGCTGTAAATTGATACGGGTTTCCAATGGCATCGAAGACTACCCTGAACGCAAAGAACCTCGAGGCGCTGGGCGCCGCGCGTCTGGCTGAACTGCTGATCGAAATCAGTACCGGCTCTGCCGTGGCCAAGAGGCGATTGCGGCTGGAGTTGGCGGGAGCGCAAAGCCCGAAAGAGGCGGGACGCGAGGTGGCCAAGCGCCTGAGCAGCATCGCCCGTGCGCGCAGCTTTGTGAACTGGAAGAACCGCAAGCCCCTCGTCACTGATCTGGAGAGCCAGCTTCGCGCGATCAAGGAACAGATCGCCCCTGACGACCCGGCTGAGGGGTTGGCGCTGCTGTGGCGATTCATGCAGGTCGCAACACTGCTGTTCGAGCGGTGCGATGACAGCAGTGGTATCGTCATCGAGGTGTTTCACGACGCCTGCGTGTTGCTGGGCGAGATCGCGCTTGCCGCCAGGACGCCGCCGGAAGCACTGGCTGACGCGGCAATTGATGCCCTGCGCGACAACGGCTACGGACAGTACGACGGATTGATCGCCATCCTGACACCCGCGCTTGGGGAAGTTGGGCTGGCGCATCTCAAGCAGCGGATTGAGGCGATTGCCGCGACGCCGGTTTCCGTGCCACCGAAAGGTGAGTGGGAGGCAGTGGGGTATGGCAGTGGCGGGACCACCTACGCGCATCAGATGGAAGAGCGCTCCCGGCAAAGCATGGTGGAAATGGCGCTGAAGGACATTGCCGATGCGATGGGCGATGTGGATGCCTTCATCGCCCAATACGATCCAAAAACGCGGAAGGTGCCAAAGATTGCGGCCGAAATAGCGGCGCGCCTGCTGGCCGCTGGCAGGGCAGAGGATGCGCTTGGCTTCATCGAACGCGCCGAGGTGGACAACGACCGCTGGGTGCCCCGCGAGTGGCAGGACACTCGACTTGAGGTGCTTGAGGCGCTTGATCGCAAGGAGGAGGCGCAGGCTTTCCGTTGGAGCTGTTTTGAGAGCACTCTAAATTCTGAATACCTGCGCGATTTTCTAAAGCGGCTTCCCGACTTCGAGGATATCGAGGCCGAGGAACGGGCCATGGACCACGCCGCCGCCCACTCGCGCGTGACGCCGGCCTTGGGCTTCTTCCTGGATTGGCCATCGCCAGACCGCGCAGCCCGGTTGCTGATTGACCGCCACGCCGAAATCAACGGCGACCACTACGAATTTCTTGTGTCCGCAGCTGAGGCTACCTCGGAGCGCCACCCACTTGCCGCCACGTTGGCTTTGAGAGCCATGATCGACTTCACACTGTCGAAGGCCAGATCAAAGCGCTACGGCTATGCCGCCCAGCACTTGGCCGAATGCGCAGCGCTGGCCGACAGGATCGAGTATTTCGGCGAACTCGAAACACACGTCGCCTATCTTGCCCGGTTGAAGAGTCAGCATGGTCGGAAATATGGGTTCTGGTCTCTGACCGAGGCCTGACGGCAATGCTCAAGGATTATTACGCTGCGGTTCTGCACTAGCATTGTGGAGTCTCATAAGGGTTAATTTTTGAATGACATTTGTTCACTTTACGTTCTATCTTGGCGGAATTCTGGATTCCAAACGAGTGCGTCATGGCCGATCAGATCGTCATCACCGAGAAAACCAGCCAGGCGAAAGACGTCCGCGCCGCCATTGGGTCTCGCTACGGCTTGGTTCTGCCCGCTGAGGGACATTTGTTCGACTTGCTCGAACCAGAGGATGAGGTGCCGGAATGGAAGCGTTGGTCCCCGGTTCTGCTGCGCCCCCAGGAACTTTACGGCACACGGCCAGCAAAAGGTGGAAACAAGGCGGCCAAGCTCAAAGCCATTCGTGAGGCGCTGCGCTCGGCCAAGCGGGTATGGCTTGCCACCGATTGCGACCGGGAAGGTCAGCTCATCGGCCAGGAAATCCTCGAACATTACAAGTATCGTGGGCAGGTCATGCGGGTGCTGTTTACCGCTCAGGACGCTCAAACCATACGCCAGTCATTCGATCGGGCCAAACCCAATTCAGATTACGCCCGCCTCTACGCCGCCGCTGTTGCGCGCCGCCAGGCCGATCAGATCTACAATCTGTCACTGACTCGCACCGCGACCGTCATCCTTGGCAAGGGCGCGCGGGGCGTCATCGGTGTCGGGCGCGTGAAAACCCCGACCCTGGCAATCGTCTGCAAACGCGAACTGGAAATTCGCGATTTCGTGCCCACGACCTATTTCGAGATCGTCGCCACCGTTGCGGTCGAGGGCGGTGAATTCAAGATGCGACATGCACCACGGGATCGAATTCTCAAACGTGAAGTTGCAGAGGCCGTGGTCGCGGCTGCCCGTGACTTCGAGGGGCCACTTGACGTGCGTGTCGAGGACAAGCGCCAAGGACCGCCAAAACTGCACGATCTGCCGTCCCTCCAGAAACTCTGCGCGTCCCGCTTCGGTTGGGCCGCAGCGAAGACTTTGGAGGTCGCTCAGGAGCTTTATGACGGCCAGGGCAAGAAGATCATCACCTATCCGCGTGCCGAAGTGCGCTACCTGCCGGAAAACCTGATTGCGGATGTGCCGCAGGTCGTCGCTGGACTGCAAGTCGGGAAATCGTTCAGCGCCATCCCCGTGCCATCGGAGCCGATTATCCGTAAGGGGAAAAGTGGCAGTTTCTATGACAAAGGATTGGAGGGGGCCAGTCACCATGCGGTCATCCCCAACGTCAACACGATCAAGAACTTGCCGGAGGTCTGGCCGCGCCTTTCGACCGACGAGAAGAAACTGTTTGACGTGATCGCGCGGGCGTATCTGGCCGCCGTCATGCCAGATTTCCGCTACCGCCATACAACCGCGACGTTTGATGCGGGCCGATTTCCGTTCAAGGCTACAGGACGCCAACACATTGATCTCGGATGGCGCGCGGCATTTCCTGAATGGCAACCCGCAGACGAAAAGGGTGACGACGCGCAGTTGCTTCCACCGATGCGAAACGGCGAGACCGCGGGGCTACGGAATCCTGCCATCGAGGACAAGGAAACCCGGCCGCCGCCGCGCTACAACGAAGGTACTTTGATCGAAGCGATGCAGCAGGCTTGGCGCTTTGTCGAGGACGAGGTTCTGCGCGACAGGCTGAAGGAAGCCAAGGGCATCGGCACCCCTGCGACCCGCGCCGAGATCATCGGAGGGTTGAAACGGCAGGGGTTTCTGGTTGTTCAGGGAAAGAACATTGTGCCCACCGAAACCGGATTGAGTTTGTTTGCTGTTCTCCAACAGGCTGATCCGGCCTTGGTTGACCCAGGCGTGACGGCGCAACTCGAATGCCTGCTCGACGATGTCGTCGTCGGTAAACAGGAGATGGTTGGTGCCATCGATGCCGTTTGCGATGTTGCCCAGCGTATCATCGGCAAGCTCGTGGAAGGTCCGCCGGGCGGTATGTCGCCTTTGGTCGGTTTTGCGTCGGATGGCGCGGGCGGCGGACGGCCACCAACAGCCGCGATGAAGCGTTTCGCCGACAGCATAGCTCGCCAGAAACGCATAAAGCCTCCAGCTGGCTACACCAAATCGGGATCGGTCTGCCGCGCGTTCCTCGAGCAACACGCCCCCAGGAAAACCGAGGGCGTTGACGGGAATGCCGTGGGCGATCCTGGAGCAAGACCACCAAGTCCGGCACAATTGTCATTCGCCGAGAGCATATCGCGGGAGCAAGGTGTTGCTATAACTGACGAAGCCAGGGCGAACTTTGCCGCTATGTCAGTATGGATTGACAAAAACCAAGGCTCAAAACCTGGCAAGGGCCGCCGCAAGACCGTTGCGAAAAACTCTGAACCAACAGTGACAAAATCCACCAAGCCGACTAAGCGCCCAAGAAAGCCCGAAACCAGTGTGGCATTGGTGGATGCGACGTACCCACCGGTGGCAGAGCAGCGTGATAACTCTACCAAAACGCCACTGCGTATTCCCTACGGTAACAAGGAAGCCGCACAAAAGCTCGGTGCCAGATACGCTGCAGGCGGATGGTATGCACCGCCTGGGGTTGATCTGACCGAGTTCAAATCCAATGGATGGCTGTGAGGGTGGCTTCGGCTATTTCCACCGACGCTCGTCGGCCACATGGAGGGCGGAGAGCCGCCATTCGCTGCACCTGCGCGATCATACCCTCAGACAAGTGGAAGCAGACATTCATGCGATTTTGGAAGGAGGGCGTTCGCTGAACCGCTGCAAGTTGGCACGGGCTGTTATGCAGCATTGATCACAAGGATTTCCCGGCCCTAATGTTGCGGCATCGGGCCCGCCGCAGCAGCCGGGCTAACCGAGTAAATGTGATCATTGAATATTTGGTGCATCAGCGCTATCCAATCGAACAAGGGCATCGACCCCAAATAGGGGTCCAAGTAACCATGCAGCAAGACACCCAATGTCTAAGCACTGTAGTTTAAAAGGTCGCTACATTGGCACAGCATCGGCATCACTCTGATACTAATTCGCTTACTCTACGCCTGACACCGCATGGGCACCTCATTGCAGACACAGGCGATGGTGGTCCGCTGGTCGAAGCGTTTGTTCGTGGGGCGGGCTACGGCCTCCTGCGTCTGGGCGCCGGCACAACCAAGGTCTTGTCACCTGACCTTGCGTGGTGGCGCAATTTTTCCCGCCGCGCCATTTCAGCCTTGTGCCATCAGGCGAGCACGAATGTTTCTCCACCAGAAGCCGAACTTGCGGCCTTGGTGCCGACAGTGCCGATGATGAAAGGGGCGGAATATGTGACTGCCGATGTGCTGTCTCGTCTTTGGCAGGAGATAGTGGCAGCCGTAGCGAAAGAAGCGGGGCCGGACTTACCGGGTTTTCTGTCTGCCCTGAACCCAGCATGGAACACAATCGGGAGGGTGCATTTCAATTTGGCAGAAAACCGCGGCGACCCCGACTTTCCCTTTGCGTTCATGGCCAGCTATACGACCGAACTCGCGGCCAGCGGTCAAGCGCGGCACGTGCCGTTAGGTCAGGCGCTGCATGACTATGCCGACGACCATTCACGGCTCTTGAATTTGCTACTCCCTGTTAACCGTGCCAGCCAATCATGTGCATGGTTGAAGGAAATGGTAGAGGATGGGGAAATATACCATCCCTTGAGATGGACACCCGCCAATGCTGCGCGCTTACTGGATAGCGCGCCTGATCTTGGTGCTGCCGGAATTGTTTTGCGCATGCCCGCAGGTTGGGCCGCCGCACGCCCAACACGGCCTAAGGTCACGGCCTCTATCGGCAGTGGAACGCCGTCTTCTGTTGGGCTGGACGGGCTTCTGGACTTCCGTATGGAGGTCACACTGAACGGTGAGACTCTATCGGATGAGGAGATGAATGTTCTGCTGTCTTGCGCTGACTCGCTGGTAATGCTGCGGGGGCAATGGGTGGAGATTGATCGCGACCGCCTTGAGCGCGAAATGCAGCGCTTCAAGGTAGCTGAAGAATTGGCGGTAAGCGAAGGTTTGTCGTTTTCAGAAGCGATGCGCCTGATGTCTGGGGCCGCCATTGCGGGAGATGATGTTGACGAAGCTACGCGCCAGTGGTCGCAGGTCACTGCGGGCCCATGGCTAGCCGAGACATTAAAGAATTTGCGCGATCCTTCTAGTGAAGGATATCCCGGCGTGAAACTGAAGGCGCGCCTGCGACCCTATCAAAAGGCCGGTGTCCACTGGTTGCACCTGCTGACCGGGTTGGGCCTGGGAGCTTGTCTGGCCGATGACATGGGCCTTGGGAAGACCATACAGGTGCTGGCGCTGCTACTGGCGCACCAGGGCAAAGGCCCTTGTCTGCTGGTGGCTCCGGCATCTCTGCTGGCGAATTGGGCCGCAGAAATCGACCGTTTTGCCCCAGATCTACGTGCCCAGATTGTTCATCCCTCGTCGATGTCAAAGGATCAAATGACAACGCTTTCTGACTTCAATGAGATTGACCTGGTGATCACTTCCTACGGCACATTGCTACGTCAACCGGTGTTGACGACCACAGACTGGAGGTTTCTGGTTCTTGATGAGGCGCAGGCTATCAAAAACCCCAAGTCCAAACAAACCAAGGCTGTCAAGTCTATCAAGGCTAAATCACGCATTGCTCTCACAGGTACGCCGGTTGAAAACCATTTGGGAGATTTATGGTCGATCTTCGATGTGATCAATCCTGGTTTGCTAGGAAGTGATAAGCAGTTTTCCCGCTACGTCAAAACCCTTGCAGCGCGTGAGCACAATGCCTTTGGTCCATTGCGGGAATTGGTGCAACCCTACATCCTGCGCCGAATGAAGAATGACCCATCGGTGATTTCTGATCTGCCCGACAAGACCGAAGTCAAGGCCCATTGCATGCTCAGCCGCAAGCAGGCGGCGCTCTACGCCCAGACCGTAGATAAGTTGGCCGAGGCGCTAAGTACCGCGTCGGGGATTGAAAGAAAGGGGTTGGTTCTGGCCACTATCATGCGGCTTAAACAGATCTGCAATCACCCCTCGCAATGGTTGAATGATGGGGGTTGGGACGAGGCTCATAGCGGCAAGTGGTTGCGTCTTCGCGAAATTGCCGAGGTTGTCGCTGCTCGGCAGGACAAGATGCTTGTGTTCACTCAATTCCGTGAAGTAACCGCACCGCTTCACGACTACCTAGCCGAAATATTCGGGCGACCTGGCTTGGTGCTCCATGGGAACACACCGGTCAAAACACGAAAGTCACTGGTCAAGGCATTCCAAGAGGACGAAAATGTACCGTTTTTCATTCTGTCTTTGAAGGCGGGTGGGTCTGGTCTCACCCTGACCGCAGCTTCGCATGTGGTGCATTTTGATCGTTGGTGGAATCCGGCGGTAGAAAATCAGGCCACAGACCGCGCTTTCCGTATTGGACAGAAGCGCAACGTACTTGTTCATAAATTTGTCTGCGCCGGAACCATTGAAGAAAAAATAGATGCTATGATCGAGGCCAAGAAATCCTTATCAGAGGAAGTTCTGGGTGGATCAGCCGAAATGAACTTGACCGAAATGACCGATGACGCTTTGCTGCGCCTCGTCGCCCTTGATCTTGCAGCGGTCTCAAAGGAGTAAGATACATGTCGCAGTGGGGTCGATATGTGCCAGTGGCTGAACGCAGAAAAAAAGCTGAACGGGCAATGGCCAAACTGCGCAAGGCGGGACACCCTGTTTCACCTATTGTTATCTCTGGTCGCACGATCGCAACCACAGCCTGGGGCAAGGCATGGTGCAGCACCATGGAGAGTTTTGGGGATTATAACAGCCGCCTGCCACGCGGTCGTACCTATGTGCGTAACGGCTCGGTAGTCGACCTACAGATCACCTCTGGACAGGTAACCGCGAAAGTCGCTGGATCTTCGCTTTATACGGTTGAAATATCAATTGAGCCTCTGCCGAAAGCCCATTGGATAGCTCTGCGCGAAGACTGCGCCAATGGCATCGACTCTTTGGTCGATCTACTGCAGGGCAAATTGTCAAAACCAGTTTTGCAGCGATTGTGTCAGCCAGGTACGGGACTGTTTCCTAAGCCCTCGGAGATCAAGCTTTCCTGTGCCTGTCTTGATTGGGCGTCCATGTGCAAACATGTTGCCGCGACTGTATACGGCATTGGTGCGCGTCTTGATCAACAACCCGAACTGCTATTTGTTCTACGCGGGGTCAACCATCAGGAATTAATCGCTAATATCGACCTTAAAACGCCACTTGCGAAACCTTCTTCGTCGCCAGATAATATTCTGAAGACCGATGATATGGCCGCCTTGTTTGGCCTAGATATGGAAGCGCCTGCACCTGTAAAGGAGCCGATTCCGAAAACCGCCCCGGCCACGAAGAAAAAGCGCGGCGCTCGCAAAGAGACCAAGATCTGATTACGGTGGCCGCGACAATGCGCAGCGTTTCACAGGGACCCGCATTAGAAAACGTGCTTCATTGCTGCTGTGTGAACAGTCTGCGTGGTCGGGCTGAGAGACCACGCCGAATGCCCCGCGACGAGGCTGCCAGCGGCAATACGCTGCGCGGGGCTCGAATGACCGCTTCAGGGAAAGTTGCACCGCGGCATTTTGAACGGCTCGACCGGTCGCTTTGGGCCGTTATCGACCTGTGGTATGCTGCGGGCACGAAATGCCAAAATTTCAAACGCGCCAGGCTTGGGTTTAAAGCAGTGATCCGCTGGGTGATGGTCGAACGAACGCACTGTCCTGCGGCCGACGAAAAATGAGATGATTGCTCTGCTACCGGAACATCAACCTTTGCCTGTGTGGAAGCATAGTGGAAGCAAGAGGGAAGGGTTCGCTGCGGTTTATGGCGAAATCCGGCGTAGGGACGATGCGGGGGAGGGTGCTGCAAGCCACGGAAAATGCGAAGAATAGCGCAGTTTTGAGGGGTCGTTCATGGTTCGTTCGCTGTGGCTCATAACCTGAAGGTCGTAGGTTCAAATCCTACTCCCGCAACCAAATTTACCAAACAATTACAACGTTTTAGCAGCCACCTTCGGGTGGCTTTTGGCGTTGGCGATTCGGGCGGTGCTACGCTGGTGCTACGGGCGCAGCGGCTTTGACGCGGAGAATCTCTGTGCTTTGTGCCACGTCGTCAGAGCGTCGACCTGGAAACGTTGCGCGGCGGCGCGGCGACTGTCCATTCAAAAAAATCTTCAATGGACTAAAGGTGGGCTTGGCTGCCCGGCCAGCTTGTAAATCAATATTTGAATATCATTTCCAACATGGCCCGATGCAAAAGAGAATTGATCTGTTCAAGTTTCGAACTTGAGTTGGAGCGAATGATCGAAAGATGATTGTGTACGAGTAGATTTCGAACACCATACATAGAATCAATCCATGTGTTGCTATCAGCATCTCTTTCCGCGTCGCAAGACTTAAGTAAATCATTGCAGGCCGTGCCAAGGGAGTCAAATACTAGCATGTTGGCTCCGTTATCTGACGCTCTTCGTGCTATTTGCCGAAGTCGAGCGGATTCCGAAGTCGCTTCGGTTAGTTTTTTCTTTAGCTTCCATGCCGGCAGGCTCTGCCGCAATGCCGACTGCACAAGTTCAGCGAAGTGTAGCTCCATAAGGTGCTCAGCAATTTGATAGAGATATAGGAACCCTCCGATACCCGAAATTTCGCCGTGCGCCATAGATAGTATAGATGAAATAAGTTCCGCTACGTCCTTTCGGTCTTTGGGTAGGGGGTGGATCACTATATTTTTTGGCTGCTCTTCTGGACGCAACAAAGCGTCTTCTATAGCGAGGGCACTAAAAGAACTGGATTTGAGGATG
>NZ_JBMERN010000092.1:0-15327 GCF_049310965.1 Loktanella sp. DJP18
GCCACGACTTTCGGATCATGGCCGTCGGCGAGCCACGGATTGGCCAGACGTAGTGCTGGTATTCGGATCGAACCCAGCAACCGCTCTCCGACCGTGAACTTGTGAACATGGCTTTCGCGTTTGAATGCCAGGATCAACGTCTTGCCCTCAGCCGATGCTGGCCCTGTCGAGACAAGTGTCTCTTGATCCGCCAAGGATGCGAAGTCCGACCAGTTCCCCGCATGGAAAGGGGCACGCTGTTCGCTCTGCGCCCAAGCATCGCGCAGGTCGGATGTCATTCCGCAGGTCGTGGACGGTGTGCTCGTCATGGCTTGATCCATCCCGCGACCCTCTGCAAGGCGATGCCCGCACCCTTTACCCGAGCCTCGAACACGGCCTGTGGCATCACCGCCTCCGGCATGGCGATGCGGGGCAGGACGAGCGGGTCATCGTCTTTGCTGCGGTGCGCCGATCGCGTGGTGAAGGCCGTCACGAAGCCCGCGGCGCGCAGGCACGCCAGGGTGCTGTCATCATGGCTGTCCGGTGTCCCATATGGATAAGCAAAATAGGGTGAATGCCCAAGTTGCAACTCGATGCCAAATCTTGACGCTTCAATCTCGAATTTGCGGCGAACCGCGGACTGCCGGGCAATCCTTGGATGTGATACGGAATGGCAGCCAATCGTCATCCCCGCATCTCGCAGATCTCGCAACTCTGACCAGGTGCAGAGGTTCTGGTCCGGCTGCGGGCAATTCAACCGCTCTTCAGCTATTAGCCAAGTGTCGCGATCGTCGCTCATGATCAGGGCGTCGATCAGCGCCGTATTGCCATCGGTGTCAAGCGTGTATGTCCGCCCCTCAAAATCAAAGGTCTCGCCCTTTTGGGCATGGAACCGCAGATGGGCCGTGACCCGCAAATGCGCTTCGTCATCGTTGTGATGACCGGATGCCTGCGCCGTCCACCCCGCGCAGACAAATTGTGCAACCGGTATCTCGGCGGCCTTGAACAGGTCATGCACCTCCATGATGTCCCGTTTTGCATCGTCAACCGTGACCAGCAGCGGGGCCTTTCCGATGCCTTGACCCGAGCCTGCCTGTGTCGAGATGTCAGCCAAGCTGACTGGTTGATAGTGCGTGGCAAGAAAGGCGATCTGCCTTTTCAACCGTGATCGCGCAACATCCCATGATTCGTCCTCAAACCTGAACCCGTGAAACAGGATAGTTGTCAGCCCCGCATCCGTATTGGGGGACAGGAGTTGCTGTAAACCCAGTCTATCGCTTAGGAGAATGGCCGTGTTCTTGAAGCGGCTCATCGAACCGCATCGTCCGTCAGCTTCCGAATTGTCCGCAATGTCGTGGGCGATTGGACGTAGACGCTCCACCCCGCGCGATGCAGCGCGGACACAGACGCCACATTGTGGACCGATACCCGGGACGACAGCATCCCCAGCCCGGCATTCCGGGCCGCGTCTTCCAGACCCTTGTAAAGGTGATGCGCGATCCGCATACCTCTGAACTGCGGTCTTACCACCATGAATTCCGCCTTCAGATAGGGTTCGGATCGAAGGATGCCTTCGGGAAATGGCGGCAGGTCTGGCAAGGAGCGATTTTTGTCGTTTTCACCGGACGTTCGGACCTGCCGATGCCGAGCAAGACGTTTTGCGACGACCGGCCATGCGGCCATTGGCGTCATCCACGCCGGGTCGCTGAGCAAGGTTTTCCAAGGCCGCTCACCCAGGGAGTGGCCAAAGATGAAACCAAGAAAGTCACCGGAACCTGACCGGGCCTCGACGTAAAAGACGTCGCTCCGCGTTTTCCACCGAACGCACAGTCGTTCGACAGCCCAGACCGGCATGTGGACCAATGGGTAATCCTCATAAAAGAGGCCCAAATTGCGCCCCATCGTATCCGGGTTAAGATGACATTTCACCTGGCTCAATTCCGTCATGCCCGGCCTCGACTATCATGTCCATAATTTGCGAACTATGCCGGACACGGGTGGGTCTCACAAGATGACCCTTCACTTAGCAGTCATAGGTCAACTTGAGATCTGCGGCAAAGCCATGAAACACACCGTCAATCAACCCTCGAGTTCCGTTGATCCAGCGAAGTTCGAGGGGTCTGGCCGACCGCTGCCATGGCAAAAACGCAGCATCGCGCGGATATTTGTTGGAGCGACTTCGAACTGGCTTTGGTCCGCATGTTCACGCGCGCCTTGCAAGCAATCATCAAGAGATGGAGAAATCGACAGTGGATGAACAGTGCGAGCGCTTTTGTCGTCACGGATTACCTTTGGTCATCCTGAGGTCCCTTCTCGAAGCTATGGCGCACGAAATCACGCAAATAGTAGGGTGGCGTCAACGGTTGGCCGCGCAGCTTCCGGTGAATGCGCTGCACTGCCAATGACGCCGCTACGGAAAGGTTGAGCAGTGTCACGTTTCCGCCGCGGCCTGTTGTGCGGAAAAAGTGGTTGCGGGACGCAAACCAGTACGGCGGTATGCGGCGTTCCGACACGTGCATGCCGGTCGACACGCCGCCAGAGTGAAAGACACGGGCGTCCGGGATGCACCAGATCTCGTAGCCTGCCGCCGAGATGCGATGGCAAAGTTCGATTTCTTCCCAATACAGAAAGAACCGTTCGTCAAAGAGGTCTGACTGGCGCAATGCCGACAGGCGCGCGACGAAGCTCGCTCCGGTCACCCAGTCGACCCGAACTGGCGCGCTCGGCGTTTCAATTGCCATGCGATGACGACCAAGAAGTTTCCGCACAACGGTCAGCGACAAAGCGCGCTCGACCTCGCTCAGAAATGATGGAAACCGGAACAGCGAACCTGCAATTCGCCGTCTTCCCCTTCAAGCAACCCGCCCACGACGCCAGCGGCGGGCGTGGCATCAAGAAAAGATGTCATGGCCAGAATGCTGCCGGGGGCTGGTATCGCGTCAGGGTTCAAGAAATAAATGTAATCCGGAGGCGAATCCTCAGCCATCGCGCGCCGTACGGCCAGGTTGTTTCCCGCCCCGAAGCCGCTGTTGCACTTGGCATCGATCACGTCGACGACATCGCCCCAGCCCCGCGCAGCGATCGCTTCGCGCAGCATGATCGCCGAACTGTCCGGCGACTGATTATCGACGATCCAGAAGCGCGCACCACCGTCAAAGGCACGCAGTTGTGCGACTGTCTGATCCATCCCCTCAAGGATCGCTTCGGCACAGGCATAGTTGACGGTAACGACGAGAAGCTTCGAAGTCATTTCCAAGAATCCGGCTCCTGCAATTCGCAGGCTTTATGCACGATCCAACGCGCCGTGCAAGTTGGGCAGATGTGCTTTCATGAACCGACCCATGGTTCGTCTGGCGACGCTTCTTGCCCGGGTAGGGTTCCGTGGCTTCGAAACGCGCGGCCTGCGGTGCGCCCTGTAGGCAAAGTCCGCGAGACGACCTGAATCGCCACGCGGTATTCGCGCTACCGCGCCGCGATTACGGTCTGCTTCTGCGCGCCAAGGCCCTCGACCTCGACCTCCATCACATCGCCGGGGCGCAGGAAGCGTTGCGGCGTCATCCCCATGCCAACACCCGACGGCGTGCCGGTGGCGATGATGTCGCCCGGGCGCAGTTCCATGAATTGGGACATGTAGCTGACGATCTGGCGCACGGAAAAGATCATGTCGGAGGTGTTGGAATCCTGCACCGTCTTTCCGTTCAGCTTCAGAGTCACGCGCAGGGTCTGCGGGTCGCCCACCTCATCCGCCGTGACCAGATAGGGACCGGTCGGGCCAAAGGTAGGGGCGGATTTGCCTTTGATCCACTGGCCGCCGCGTTCGGTCTGGAAGCTGCGTTCCGACACGTCATTGATCGTGCAATAGCCGGCGACATGATCCAGCGCGTTCTCTTCGGAGACATAGAGTGCGGTCTTGCCGATCACGACGCCCAACTCGACCTCCCAATCGCCCTTCCGGGATGTGCGCGGAATCACGACGTCGTCGTTGGGGCCAGACAAGGCAGAGGTCGCCTTGGAGAAGATGATCGGCTCTTTCGGCTTGTCCATGCCGGATTCCTCGGCGTGCAGGGCGTAATTCAGCCCGATGCAGAAGAAGTTCGGCACCCATGCGAGGCAAGATCCAATGCGTCCGGGTGTGTCCACGACGGGCAGGGTGGTCACGTCGATGGCGCGGATGCGGTCCAATGCAACCAGTGCCACGGCAGGACCGGCCAGGTCGGGGACATGGGCGGACAGGTCGCGCACCTTGCCGTCGCCATCCAGGATGCCGGTCTTTTCCTGACCCTCAGGCCCGTAGCGAAGTAGTTTCATGGTCTTCCTTTCTGTTGGCGCCGTCTGACGCCTCTGCGATTTCGCGGGCGACGACGTTGATGATGTCCTCGGCCAGGTGATCAAGATGTACGCCGATGGCGTCACGGACGGCGGGGGCGTCACGGTCGCGCAGGGCGTCCACGATATGGCTGTGATGGTCGATGACCCGTTCACGGTTGCGGCGCTGGATCGCTGCCAGAAAGCGCGACCGCCAGAGCCGCGACAGGAATGTGCAGTGGATATCGGCAAGCGGTTCATTATGCGCCGCGCGGGCTAGCGCTGCGTGGAAGGACATGTCGATCTCGAACATCTCGACCGCGTCGAGGATGTCGAATTGATCCGACATCACCTGCACGATGGCAGTCAGGGCAGCGATGTCCTCGTCGGTGGCACGGGTGCAGGCAAGCTCGCCGGACAGCTTTTCCACCGCCAGCAGTACCTCTACCTCGTCCGAAATCTGCTTGACCGAAGGCATCGAGACGATGGGGCTACGGGCGGGGCGCAATTCGACCAGGCCTTCGGTGGCGAGGATGCGAATCGCCTCGCGCAGGGGGGTGCGGCTGACGCCGAGCTTTTCGGCGTTGTCGCGTTCCTTGATCGACATACCGGGACGTAGCACACCCCGCAGGATGTCGCGCCGCAGCTGATTTGCAATCTGGGCAGGAAGGGTCTGGTCGGCCATGATGTTGCAGCGGTTCCCTGATGTTGCAGGCGCAAGGCCCCTGGACGGCACTGGAACGGGGCCGGGACCGTCGCCGAATTTTGGTATACCGAAATTTGTTGCGTGTCGAGGATCACCTCGCTAACGTCTTTCCAGATGGTATACCATCTTCGTTTGCGCACCGGGGAGGGTGTGTGAAACTGAAAAATGGCACCCGGGAGGGCATGCCAAGGGAGGACGACCGAAAATGTCATTCAAAACAGTCATACTGTCTTCCGTCGCTGTCGCCGCACTGGCCGCACCGGCGTTCGCGCAGACGAACCTGCGGATATCGACACACTATGCGACGGAACATCCCAGCGGCAAGTTGCTGGCTGCCTTCGCCGATGACGTGACGACGATGTCGGACGGCGACCTGACGATCGAAATGTTTTATTCCAGTTCCGTCGTCGGCACGACCGAGACCTTCGATGCTGCGATCAACGGCATTCTGGACTGCGACGCGACCGGCGGTGCCTACCAGACCGGCAAGAACCCGGCATTCCAGTTCGTCGGCGACATCATGGGCGGCTACGAGACGCCTTGGCAGCAGTATTCCTGGCTGTACTACGGCGGTGGCTATGATGCCGCGCAAGAGCTTTACAACGCGCAGGGCATGCAACTGATCGGCTGGTCGATCTACGGTCAGGAATCCATGTCCTCGTCCAAGCCTCTGGCGGGGCTCAGCGACCTTCAGGGCTGGAAATTCCGTTCGCCGCCGGGGATGGAGACCGAGATCTTCCAGGAATTGGGTGCCACGCCTATCGTGATGGATTTCACCGAAATCTTCACCGCGCTGGAAACCGGGATCATCGACGGAGCCGACGCGTCGGGCCTCGCGAACAACGTGGGCCTAGGCATTTACGACGTCGTCCAGCACGCGACCTATCCCGGCTTTCATTCGATGCCGTCGGACCACCTGGCCTGCAACAAGACCGTCTGGGACGGCCTGACCGAAAGCCAGCGTCGCATCATCGACACCGCCTGGCAGAAGCTGTCCTTCCAGATCGCCCTGTCGAACGAGAAAGCCAATGCCGAAGCCGCCGCGGCCCTGACCGCGGACGGCGTGACGCTCCATGACTGGTCTCCCGAGGATCGCGCCGCATTCCGCAAGGGAGCGCAGGTTGCCTGGGAGGATTGGGGCACCCGTTCGCCGGAGGCCGGCAAACTGTTGGCCAGTCACAAGGAATACATGACCCAATTGGGTCTGATCGCCGAGTAGGTCGGCACCTGCGACGACACGGGGCGGGCCTGACGCATGGGCCCGCCTTTCTCGACCCCTTTGCAGGGGGCGCTGGGTGGGGACCATGTGATGACAGACAACTCGCTGTGGCTGGGCCGAATGCGCGCGCCGATCAAGATGGCGATGGTCGCCTTCATCGTGTTGACGCTGGTGCTTTATGCCTGGCTGATCGCGCAAAAGATCGTCAGCGCCGACGCCTACGGCATGTACGAGATGATCCGCCCGGCGGGTCGCCCCATGGTCCAGGTCATGCTGATCAGCCTGAGCCTCGCCCTGCTGTCCGCGTCGGTGTTCCTGTCGGATACCAAGGGTGCGATCGAGACGCCACCGGACGGGTTCTTTGACCTGCTGTCGGTCGTGCTGGGGCGGCTATCGATGATCATGACGGCCTTCATCGTGCTGGTGATGTTCTACGAGGTCGTCAGCCGCTACGTATTCTCCAAACCGACGCTGTGGGCCAATGAACTCAGTCTGTGGCTCGGTGCCTTCGTGTTCCTGCTGTCGGGGCTCTACGCCATGCAGCAACGCAGCCATATCCGCATCTACGTGATCTATGACATGATGCCCCGCTGGGCGCAGAAAATGTCGGATTGCATATCCGTACTGCTGATCGTGGCCTTTGCCGTGGCGCTGGTCTGGGGCGGCTACACCGATGCCGAGAACCGCTTCTTGCGGATGGAAACCTTCGGCACCGCCTGGGACCCGCCGATTCCCGGTCTGCTGAAGCCGGGGCTGCTGATCATCATCGTGATGGTGGCGATTCAGGCCGTATCGAACCTGATCGCGGACTGGCACAAGGACCCGTCCGAGATGGGATCGCCTGACGACATCGACGAGGTCGAGATCGATAACATCCGCCGCACACTTGAGGAACAGAAGTAATGGTCGATATCGGCACCCTGAGCCTGATCGTGCTGCTGGGCATGTTCGCCCTGCTGGCGATCGGGATGCCGCTGGGCTTCGCCTCGGCCTTCCTAGCGGTGGTGACGCTATCGTTGAAGTTTCCGCCGGACCTGCTGTGGGGCGATTTCGGACGCGGGCCGATGTCCGTGCTGGGGCAGGCCGTCTATCGGCAGATGACGAATTACGTCCTGATCTCTGTCCCGCTATTCATCTTCATGGCGGCGTTGCTGGAACGGTCCGGCATCGCCCGCGACATGTATTCGTCCTTGAACGTCTGGCTGGCGCAGGTGCGCGGCGGCATCGCGGTCGTCACATCGGTCATGGCGGTCATCATGGCCGCCATGTCAGGCATCATCGGAGGAGAGGTGGTGCTGCTGGGACTGATCGCGCTGCCGCAAATGCTGCGGCTCGGCTATGACCAGAACCTCGCGGTGGGGACGATCTGCGCCTCCGGCAGTCTTGGGACGATGATCCCGCCGTCGATCGTGCTGATCTTCTACGGGCTGGTCACGGAAACCAGTATCAAGGCGCTGTTCACCGCGTCATTCCTGCCGGGCTTCATGCTGGCGTCATTCTTTCTGATCTACATCGTCGTGCGCACGCAGTTGCAGCCGTCGCTGGCCCCCTTGCCCCCGATCGTCGAAGGACAGCCGCGCGGCGGGCAGAAGGGCCTGATGTTCCTGGGTTTCCTGTCGCGCTTCATGCTCTGGGTGACGGGTGTGCTGCTGGTGCGGGCCGTGTTCTTTACCCTGACCGGCGACAATGCGATCCGCGACGGGCAGGACCCGATTCCGTTGGGCATGGTCAGCGATATTCCCTGGATCGTCGGAACCGGCGTCCTGTGTGTGCTGCTGATCCTCTTGGTGGTGGGCCGCGAGAGGACTGCAAAGGGCTGGGACATGGGCCGCGGCCTGATCGCCCCCATTGTCGTGATCGGTGTCGTGCTGGGGTCGATCTATGGTGGCATCACCGGGATCACCGAGGCGGCCGGCATGGGAGTCATCGCCGTCTTCGTCATCGGTCTGGCCCGGCGCGAGATGACGTTCGACATCGTCTGGGACAGTCTGATCCGCACGCTGCGGTCCACCGGCACGATCATCTGGGTGACGATCGGTGCTGCCGCTTTGGCAGCTGCCTATACGCTGGTCGGCGGGCCGACCTATGTGGCGAACCTGATCGTGGGGGCGGATCTGCCGACGATGGGGATCATCCTGGTGATGATGTTCGTCTTCCTGATCATGGGCATGTTCATGGACTGGGTCGGTATCGTGTTGCTGATCATGCCGGTGTTCCTGCCCATCGTGCTTCGTCTGCCAGCCGAGGAAATTGGATTCATGTCGTCCATTGATGCACGGTTCATCCCGATCTGGTTCGGCGTGGTGTTCTGCATGAACATGCAGGTCAGCTTCTTGTCGCCACCCTTTGGCCCCGCCGCGTTCTACCTGAAATCCGTGGCACCCGCGCACATCAGCCTGACGGACATCTTCAAAGGGTTCCTGCCGTTCATTGCCTTGCAGCTTGTTGCACTGAGCGTGCTGCTGATCTGGCCGCCCATCGTGACCCTGTTCCTGTAGCAAAGCGAGCATGGGGTTGAATTCGTTGTGGACACACTGGAAAGGTTGCGGACATGAGATTGACCGACGCGCAGAAAGAGCAGTTCGAGACCGACGGGTATCTGGTGGTGGACAACGTGCTGCCACCGGCGCTGCTGGACCGGATCAGGGGCGAATATGCGACCTTGCTGGACGGGCTATACGATGACTGGGAACGGCAGGGGCGGGTACCGCCTGCCTCCGGCGACTTCTTTGACAAGCTGCTGCAAAGCTACGCCGCCGGTTGCGACTGGTTTCAGCCGATGGACATTTCCCTGCCCGGCGATCAGGTCGCCGCTGACACGCCCTTCCACTTCGGCCCGGCAGTGTTCGACATGGTGACGGCCCCCGGCCTGCTGGACGTGGTCGAGGATCTGATCGGGCCGGAAATAACCTCCAACCCCATCCAGCATGTCCGGATGAAACCGCCCGCCACCGGTCTGCGCGACAGCGAGGCGCGGGCCCACATCATGGCGACGGACTGGCATCAGGACCGGGCGGTGGCGCTGGAAGAGGGCGATCAGACGCAGATGGTCACGGTCTGGCTGGCGATCACCGATGCGACGCTGGACAACGGCTGCCTGCAGGTGATCCCCGGTCGGCCTCAGATGTATCCACACTGTCAAAAGCGGCAAACGGCGATCGCGGACGGCTGCCTTGATCTGTCGCAGGCGAAACCCTTGCCGGTCAAGGCCGGGGGTGCCGTGATCTTTCACCCGCTGACGCCGCACGCGTCACGCGACAATGTATCGGACCGGTTCCGCTGGTCGTTTGATGTGCGCTACAACGTGACCGGCCAGCCGACGGGACGGTCGCATTTCCCGGAGTTCGTCGCGCGCTCTGCGACGCTGCCGGTTCTGGACGATTGGCACGATTGGCGGGACCTGTGGGTCGATGCGCGGGCCCGGCTGGCGGGGCAGGCGCATATCCCGATCCATCGCTGGTCCTCGGACGCACCTGCCTGTGCATGATTCAGAACACAAAAGGACGATAACGTGAGACTTCAAGGCAAATGCGCATTCATTACGGCTACGGCACAGGGCATCGGCCGGGCGATTGCAGAGACCTATGTGCGCGAAGGCGCAACCGTCATCGCGACCGACCTGAAGGCCGACGCGCTGTATGATCTGGCGGGGGCCACGACATTCGGGCTGGACGTGACGGACAAGGCGGCGCTGCAAAAGGCAGTGGCCGAGGCAGAGTGCGATATCCTCGTGAATTGCGCAGGCTTCGTCCATGCAGGCAATATCGAGGCCTGCACCGACGATGAGTTCGAGTTCGCGATGACCCTGAACGTGCGGTCGCAGTTCCACTCCATGCAGGCCGTATTGCCGGGGATGGCCGCGCGCGGCGGCGGGTCGATCGTGAACATCGCAAGCGTCGTGTCCAGCATCGTGGGCGCGCCGAACCGCTTCATCTATGGCGCGTCCAAGGCTGCCGTCATCGGCATGACGAAATCGGTTGCGGTGGACTACGTCACGCAGGGCGTGCGGTGCAACTGCATCTGTCCCGGCACCGTGGACAGCCCGTCGCTGCACGATCGCCTGCGAGCGATGGGCGACTATGAGGCTGCCCGCAAGCAGTTCAACGCCCGCCAGCCAATGGGCCGGATCGGCACCGCGCAAGAGATCGCGAACCTTGCGCTGTATCTGGGCGGGGACGAAAGCGCATTCACGACAGGCCAGGCGCATGTGATCGACGGTGGGTGGGCGATGGCCTGATGCCGCAAGCCATCGCGCCCAAGGTTGACCGCACGGCCCTTGGGCTGGGCGTCATGGTGGCGACGGTCTGCATCTTCACGATGATCGACACCTCGGCAAAGTGGCTGGTGACGGCGGGGCTGCCTGCGTTGCAGGTCGTCTTCGCCCGGTATGCTGTCCACTTTGCGCTGGCCGTCGTCGTGTTCTTGCCGCAGGAGGGGCCGGGCGCTTTCCGGTCGCAGCGGCCAAGGCTGCAATTCATGCGGTCGGTCTTCCTCTTTGGATCGACGATCCTGAACTTCACGGCACTGAAGTTCCTGCCGATCACCGTGACGACGACCATCATGTTCGCAGGGCCAATCGTCGTGACGCTGCTGGCCATTCCCATGCTGGGCGAGAAGGTCGGGCGGCATCGCCTTGTCGCAGTTTGCGTCGGCTTTCTGGGGGTCATCGTCGTGATGCAGCCCTGGGGGGTGAACTTCCATCCAGCGATGTTGCTGAATATGGGCGCGCTGTGTCTTGCGTCGCTGTATTTCATCATGACGCGGATGTTGGCCGGGATCGAGCGGAACGCGACCAGCCAGTTGTGGTCCGCAGGATTGGCGACGCTGTGCCTTGCGCCTTTTGCGGTGTCGGGCTGGGTCTGGCCGACAGCACCCGCGGACTGGGCGTTCTTTGCCTTGATCGGCATCTTCGGCGGGGTTGGCCACATTCTGGCGGTCGCCGCACACCGGATGGCGGATGCCAGCATCCTCGCCCCGGTCATCTACATCCAGATCGTGCTGGCGGGGGTGGCCGGGATCGTGTTCTTCGACACATGGCCCACGGTCTGGACGCTGGGCGGCGGTGCTATCATCATCTGCGCGGGCATCTATATCTGGCACCGGGAACAGCAGCTGGCGCGGATGGTGACGCCGGCCAACGTTCACGCCCGGGACCCGTTGCCGCCGGGCAATTAGGCTTTCGACAAGGTTGTCCGCGACAGGAACCGGCGGCCCGAGATCGCGATGCCGTCAGTGATGTCGGCCAGAATCGCATCGCCTAGCGCAGCGCTGTCGCGGCGGCGCAGTGCGTCGAGGATTTGCCGATGCCGGTCCTGCACATAGTATTTCAGCCCTTGATCCACGACCAGCCGCTGAAATGGACCGAGTTGCAGCCAGATACTCTCGATGACCGGCATCGCGGTCTGATGCGGGTTTACGGTGTAAAGGCGGCGGTGGAATGCCTGATTGTTCACCGTCAATCCGGTCTGATCGCCGGCAGCAATGGCGGCGTCGCAGGCGCGGTCAAGCTCAGCCATGTCGGCAATCGCAACTTCCGAGACATAGGGCAGGGCGCGGCGGGCGGCATAGACCTCGACCGTGATGCGGAGCGACAGGATCTCCTCGAACCGCTGCGGCGTCATGGCAGGGATGCGCATCCGGCGGTTTTCCAGAACCTCGATGGCGTGTTCCGATGACAGGCGGCGGACAGCTTCGCGCACGGGGGTCTGGCTGCAGTCCAGCGCGTCGGACAGGCCGCGGAGGGTCAGTGTGGTGTCGGGTGCAAAGACGCCCGTCATGATCGCGGCGCGCAGGCGCTGATACACCTCTTCATGGTCGGAGGTGCCCGGGGGCAGTGAAAGGGCCGGAATTTCGGGCATGATATCGGATTTCCAAGGATTTCCGGCAGTTTACCGATCGCTGTCGTTGACACAACTAAAATATGATCATATTCCTGTCTTAATTATCAAACTGATCGAGAGTTACTGAGATGGACAAGCACGCGGACCTTCAGTGGCTGAACGAACAGACCGACATCGAAAACGTCTTTGCCTGCATCTGCGATCTGAACGGCACCCTGCGGGGCAAGCGGGTGGATGTGGGACAGGCGGAAAAGATACTGAACGGGTCGGTGCGGATGCCGCTGTCGCTGGCCGGTCTGGACATCTGGGGCGAGGATATCGAGGTGTCCGCACTGGTCTTCGAGACGGGGGATGCGGACGGCGTGTGTCAATACACCGGGCGTGGCATCCTGCCGATCAACTGGACCTCGCGGCCCACGGCGCTGATCCCTCTGACGTTGTATAACGAAGACGGCCGCCCTTTCATGGGCGACCCTCGCCATGCGCTGGACGCGGTGGTGAAACGCTATGCCGAGAAGGGACTGACGCCCGTGGTGGCGACGGAGCTGGAGTTCTATCTTGTCGACCCGACCGAGACGATCCCGCAGCCACCGCTGTCGCCTGTCACCGGCAAGCGATTGGACAGCGACGGCGCGCTGTCTTTGGATGAACTGGAGCATTTCGACGAGTTCCTGAATGACGTTTATGCAGCGTGTTATGCGCAGGGCATCCCTGCTGATTCAGCTATTTCCGAGAACGGTGCGGGCCAGTTCGAGATTAACATGCGCCATATCGGCGACGCCCTGCGGGCCGCCGATGACGCCGTGCTGTTCAAGCGTCTGGTGCGCGGCATTGCCCGCAAGCACGGCTTTGCCGCGACATTCATGGCAAAGCCTTACGGCGACCGGGCGGGCAGCGGGTTTCACGTCCACTTCAGCCTTGAGGATGAAGACGGCAAGAACGTCTTTGACAACGGCGGCGAAGAAGGCACGCCGATCATGATGCACGCGGTGGCGGGCCTTTTGCATACGATGCAGGAAAACGCGCTGGTCTTCGCGCCGCACGAAAACTCTTTCCGCCGGCTGCTGCCGGGGACGCATGCGCCGTCCTCAGTCGCCTGGGGTTATGAAAACCGCACCGTCGCCGTGCGGATTCCGGGCGGCCATCACAAGGCACGGCGGATCGAACACCGCGTCGCAGGTGCCGATGCGAACCCCTATCTGGTGCTGGCCAGCATCCTGGGCGGTGCGCTGCTGGGGATCGAGGGCGCATGGGAGCCGACGAAGGCGCTGGTCGGTGATGCCTATGCGCAGGAAAAGGAACTGGCCCACCTGCCGCTGGACTGGGCGACTGCCATTCAGGCCTTCAAGAACGGCGCGCATATCCAGTCGATCTATGCGCCGCGATTGCAACGGATGCTGGTGGATTGCAAGCGACAGGAACAGCACCGGTTCAACCGGCATGTGACAGAATTCGAATACGATACCTACCTGGAGACGGTTTAATGACCCATCCCTATGCCGGTACCGGTGACCATACGGGCAGCTACTACGCCACCTCGGCCAACCCGTCACCAGAACGGCCACCGGTGCACGGCGACATCACGGCCGACATCTGCGTCGTGGGCGCGGGTTATTCCGGTCTGTCGACCGCGCTTCATCTGGCCGAGAAAGGCCATTCGGTCGTCATCGTCGAAGGCGCGCGCGTCGGCTGGGGGGCATCGGGCCGCAATGGCGGTCAGATCGTGAACGGGCTGAATGCGTCGTTGCAGACGATCGAACGCCGCTATGGCCGCGACACCGCCACCTTCGTCGCCGGGATCGTGCAGGAAGGCGGCGAGATCATCCGCGACCGCGTAGTGAAATACGACATCCAGTGCGACCTGAAGCCGAACAACGTCTTCGTCGGGTTGACAGATGCACACATGAGGGAACTCGAGGCGCGGCAGGCGCTGTGGCGCAGCTATGGCATCGACAATCAGGTGATGCTGGACCGCAACCAGCTGCGCAATCATGTGAAGTCGGACCTTTACGCCGGCGGTCTGCTGGACCGGACTGGCGGGCACATGCACCCGCTGAACCTGGCGTTGGGCGAAGCAGCGGCCTTTGAGTCCCTCGGCGGCGTGATCCACGAAATGTCCCCGATCCTGTCGGCCGACACCATGGCAGCGCGGCCGGTGGTCCGCACCGCGCAAGGCTCTGTCACCTGCAAGACGCTGGTGCTGTGCGGCAATGCCTATCTGGGCCATGCCGTCCCCGATCTGGAGCCGCGCGTGATGCCGGTATCGACGCAGGTCATGGCGACGGAACCCCTGGACCCGGACCTTGCCGCCGATCTGATGCCCGGCGACGATTGCATCGAGGATATCCGTTACATCCTCGACTACTACCGGCTGAGCGCGGACAAGCGCATGCTGTTCGGCGGCGGCACGGTCTATGGCGGGTCGGACCCGAAGGACATCAAGGTCAAGCTGAAGCGCAACATGGACAAGGTGTTTCCACGCCTGCGCGACGCCCGGATCGACTACGCTTGGTCGGGCAATTTCGCGCTGTCCTTCAGCAGGGTGCCGCAGATGGGGCGGCTGGGCAGCAATACCTATTACGCGCACGGCTATTCGGGGCATGGCGTGACGGGCAGCCATCTGTTCGGCCGCATCCTGAGCGAGGCGATCAACGGCGACCTGTCGCGGTTCGATGTCTTCGCGGGCCTGAAATGGTACCCCTTCCCCGGTGGCCGCGCGCTGCGCGTGCCCTATTCGGTTCTGGGGTCTTGGTACTACGGCGTCCGCGACCGGCTGGGGCTATGAAACTGATCGATTGACGCGATTCAGCTTCATTCAGATAAGGTGCTTCCGGCCGGCCCTATTCGCCCCTGGATCACAAGACGCGCGCGCTGTCTGAGGGGCAGGGGCCGGGGAACGCGATGTGGCAGTTCATCAAACCCGGTCGGACGTTGTAACCCATCAATGACCCGAATTGTGAACGTGCCTCGGCTATCGTCTTGTAACCGAGGAAGCTGGCCGAAGAGCAGATGTATTCCGGACTAGCCCGTGGCTCGTGGGCGAATCGGTCCAGCAAAGCGCGTGCGATGCAAGGAGCAAATGCTTTCCGACGTTGTTAACTTGGCCTTGACCGTCCATGGACGGCGACTGCTGCCGCAGTTCGAAAACATTCGCAAAATCATCATTTTCCATGAAGATGCATGATTGCCCAGAATACCTAGCCACGAAATTAATTCTACGTTATACTGCCTCTACTTCAAAACCCGAAAGTTCTCGTGGGTTATGACGCGGAAGTTGT